>JAOFNL010000124.1 GCA_028041985.1 Psychromonas sp.
AATGACATTAAGTGAATTTTTAACCAAATTAAGCTCGCAACCATCTTCAGTAGAATTCAGCGATACAATGGCGGTTATTGAAGCGAATTATGATTTTAATGAATCCGCATTTATTAATGGTGAGCAAGTTAACGCTGCTGGGGAGAATTCAGGTTCATGTAAAATATTTTCATTTGCACAATTAAACGAATTATCTGAAGCACAAACATTAGCCTGTTTTGGTACTTATTATCGTGATGATGTGTTAAACCATCCTACTGCGACAGATCACCAAAATATTCGTCAGTTTATGGTTAATGGTTGGAATGGTATCAAATTTGATGCGGTTGCATTAACACTTAAAAAGTAAATATGTTTTGATTTAAGGTTACAGACTTATTTTTTATGCTGTATAAAAAAGTAAAGGAGCAATGAGCTCCTTTTTTAGATTAATGTATAGAAAAATTAACCGCCTGCTAATTTTACTTGATAGCCTTGTTTCTCTAAGACCGTTTTAATAATTTCTCGTTGATCGGTTTGAATCTCAATAACAAAATCTTTGACTGTTCCACCGCACCCTGTACGTTTTTTTATCTCTTTAGCCAATAGCTTAATGGCTGCTTCATCAAGTTGTAATCCTTTTATTAAAGTTACCCCTTTTCCTTTTCGCCCTTTAGTCTCTCTATGTAAGCGAATGATGCCGTCACTTTCAGGGGCGGTTTGTTTTTGTTTTGTCTTTTCTACTTTCCCGCCATCCGTAGAGTAAACTAAATTTAAATCGCTAAAATCCATGAATATTCCCATTGGTTAATCTTTCCGCTAGTTTATACCCGTTGCGCTTTAATATGCAAAATTCAGTGTGATCTAGCTCTCAGACGATTTGAAAATTGATCTAAAACAAAAGTATTGTTTTTAAACCCCATTTTACTAGTTTTGGAAATGATAATAGTTTGTATTCAGTTTTTAGTTATATAGACTAGCTGTAAATGGAATTGATTTAAAAGCGGTGGGGGTAACTATGATATTGTCAGAATTAAAAATAGGCCAAACAGCTCAGATTGTGAATATCAATGCAATTGAACCTGTTATGCGAAAAAAATTACTTAATTTAGGTTTCTTACCTAAAGCTAAAATTCAATTATTGCGTGTAGCACCACTAGGTGATCCGATTGCGATTCGATGTGCAAATAGTTCAATTGCATTACGTAAGAGCATAGCCAAACAAATAATAGTGGAGTGCTAACATGACTTTAAATATTGCAACCATAGGTAACCCTAATTCAGGGAAAACAACATTATTTAACGCATTAACTGGCAGTAATCAGCGTGTAGGCAATTGGAGTGGTGTGACTGTTGAGAAAAAAACAGGTCAATTCACATTAGACAATAAACAGGTAGTTAAAGTTATTGATTTACCTGGTATCTATAGCCTGGATCATGACCCATTAGGCTCTTCATTAGACGAGCGTGTTGCATTTGAATACATCATGGACAGCAAGCCTGATATTGTGATGAATATTGTTGATGCTAGCTGTTTAGAAAGAAGCTTATATCTAACTACACAATTATTAGAACTTGGATTACCTGTTTTAGTTGTTTTGAATAAAATGGATGTGGCTGACAAATCTCACTTAGTGATTAATGAACAATTAATAAGTAAAGAACTGGGTTGTCCTGTCATTTGTTTGTCTGCTCATAATCAACAAGCTGTTAAGCAACTCACACGTACTTTAGGCTCTATCAAGTTAGATGAGTTAAATAACCATTTTACACTTGATTATGGCAATGAATTGCAACCAGTTATTGAGCAAGTTTCTGAGCTTTTCATCGCTGAAACGCATTTGAGCAACATCGCATTGGCGATTAAATGTATCGAGAATGATCACACTATTGTTCAGCAACTTAGTGAACAAAGTCAGCAACAATTGATGGCTTTAAAAGCGTCATTAGCGATTGATGTTGATTTACAAGTCGCTGATACTCGATACACATTTATCTATGGGTTAACACAGAATGCAGTGCGTACTAAAGGGCATTTAAGTAAAACGTTAACTGAAAAAATAGATGCAATTACTTTAAACCGTTATACCGGTATTCCTGTATTTTTGTTAGTAATGTATTTGATGTTTATGTTTGCCATTAACATAGGTAGCGCCTTTATTGATTTCTTTGATATTGCATCTGGTGCCATTTTTGTTGATGAAACGGCGCATTGGTTAGGTGTCATTAATACGCCTGAATGGATTATTAATGTAGTCGCTTATGGCGTAGGAAATGGTATTCAAACAGTAATGACATTTATCCCTGTTATTGCTTGTTTATATCTTTTTTTAGCGGTGCTCGAAAGTTCTGGTTATCTCGCAAGAGCGGCGTTTGTTATTGACCGTGCGATGCAATATATTGGACTGCCTGGTAAATCTTTTGTGCCTATGATTGTAGGTTTTGGCTGTACAGTGCCAGCAGTAATGGCCGCAAGAACTTTAGAGAAAGAGCGTGAACGTTTACTGACTGTTATCATGTCTCCGTTTATGTCTTGTGGCGCGCGTTTACCCGTTTACGCTTTATTCGCTAGTGCATTTTTTCCAGACAACGGGCAAAATATTGTATTTTTACTTTATCTAATCGGTATCTTGGTGGCGGTATTAACAGGTTATGTTTTAAGCCGCACTATATTACCCGGTAAAAGTGAAAGTATGTTTTTGGAAATTCCTGATTATGAAATACCAACACTCAAAAATACGTTAATTAAAACTTGGCATAAATTGAAAGGTTTTGTGTTCGGTGCAGGTCAAACCATTGTTTTAGTGGTAACCATTTTAAATGTCATTAATTCCGTGGGAATAGACGGGACTTTTGGCCACCAAGATAGTGAAAGTTCATTATTAAGCCAAGGTGCACAAATTATTACGCCTGTTTTATCTCCATTAGGTATTACTAATGAAAACTGGCCTGCTACGGTTGGTATTGTGACTGGTTTGTTTGCAAAAGAAGCGGTAGTAGGGACCTTAAATAATCTCTACTCGAGTCTTGAAACGGAGCAAGAAGAAGAGTTATCACTACTAGAAAAACTAAATGAAGCATTAGCGACTATTCCAGAGAATTTAATGGGGATTGATGTGACTGATCCGTTGGGTATTAAAGTCGGTGATTTAGGCGATTTAGAAACCGCCGCTGAAGAGCAGGGGGTTGATTTAACAATTTATAGCAATATTAAAAAAGCCTTTGTCAGTCAAGAAGCGGCCTTTGCTTATTTATTGTTTATTCTTTTGTATGCACCATGTGCAGCTGCAATGGGGGCAATAGTAAGGGAAGTGGGCGCTAACTGGGCGAAATTTATTGCCATATGGTCTACAGCAGTTGCTTATATTATTTCTGTTTCTTATTACCAAGTTGCGATTTTTTCACAGCAACCGATGACTAGTTTGGCTTACTTATTAGCCTCGTCGTTAATTATCCTTTTCGTGCTGTATAAATTAAAAAAGAAAGGCAATTTACTGGCGGGTCTTTCCATACATCCGCAGTCTGCTTCCGTGTAAGGTGGATTAAATGATTTTAAAGCGTTTATCTGCATATATTGAGTTGCATCAGCGTGTGGAAGAAAGTGCACTGTTAAAAGAGTTTCGTTTACATAAAAATGGCTTGGCACCTATGATTGAAATTTTGATTGCATCTGGACATATACAAAAGACAGTTAATAATCGTGGTGAACGTCTACCGGCACAGGTATTTTATAGTTGGCATGAAAAACAACTCATTCCTATGACGACACTCTTATAGCGATAAAATTGATTGGTGCTAATCTCTCCCCATAAAAATACCTGAGGTAGTCATTTACTCAGGTATTTTTTTTAAGTTGAAATTTGTGACTAGCATCAGCTATTCAAAATATGTACAATCCACCTCCAAATTTATAGCAGAATCAGTCTAGTTGAGGCATCCCATGAGTCAGAAAAAAGTAAACCTGTTAGATTTAAACCGTCAAGGTTTACGTGATTTCTTCACTGAAATGGATGAAAAACCGTTTCGTACCGAGCAAGTCATGAAATGGATTTATCATTTTGGTTGTGATGACTTTGATCTAATGACAAACATCAATAAATCATTACGTGAAAAACTAAAAGAGCGCGCAGTCATTATCGCTCCTGAAGTTAAAGTAGAACAACGTAGTGATGATGGCACCATAAAATGGGCGATGACGGTAGGTAATCAAGAAGTAGAAACGGTTTATATTCCTGAAAAAGACCGTGCTACTTTATGTGTGTCTTCTCAGGTAGGGTGTGCATTAGCTTGTGATTTTTGTTCAACCGCTCAGCAAGGTTTTAACCGTAATTTGACGGTTTCAGAAATTATTGGCCAAGTATGGCGTGCTGCTAAAATCATTGGTGTGATGGGCGAAAAAGGCACTCGACCTATTACTAATGTAGTTATGATGGGCATGGGTGAACCGTTATTGAATTTGAATAATGTTATTCCTGCGATGGAATTAATGTTAGATGATTTAGGTTATGCTCTTTCTAAACGCCGTGTAACTTTATCTACATCCGGTGTAGTGCCTGCATTAGACATCTTAGGTGATAGAATTGATGTTGCATTAGCGATTTCATTGCATGCCCCTAATGATGAATTACGCTCTAAAATGATGCCGATTAATGATAAATACAATATCGCTGAATTCTTAGCTGGCGTTAAACGTTACATCAGTAAATCAAATGCGAATCGCGGTAAAGTAACGATAGAGTATCTATTATTAGATCATGTTAATGACTCAATGGAACAAGCGCATGAATTAGCGCATCTATTAAAAGATACACCATGTAAAATAAACTTGATCCCATTCAATCCTTTCCCTGGTAATGATTACACTAAACCAAGCAACAGTCGTGTTGATCGATTTAGCAAAGTATTAATGGAATACAATTATACTGTGATCGTGCGTAAAACGCGTGGGGATGATATCGATGCTGCATGTGGGCAGTTAGTTGGAGACGTTATTGACCGTACTAAACGTACCATGAAAAAACGCCAACATGGTGAAAACATCAGTATTCAGCAAAGTTAGCTAACAAAAATATAAATCTGCTCTTAAACATAATGATCGAAGTTCAAGAACAGATAAAAAAGCATGCATCGAGCCTAAATTTACTTCACAATAGCAATGCCTGTAAGGATACTACCAAAGGCTTCGTTCATTGAGGAATTTATGCGTTTCACTTTAATTGTTCTACTATCATTATTTTTTATTTCAGCTTGTGTTTCAAGCGAAACCACAACCACTGCTGGCAAGCCTAGCGGTGAAAAAATGGCTTTTGATCCTAAAGCTGCCGCCAATACTCGTATCCAACTAGCGCTTTTGTATTTAGAAGAAAAACAAATGCAACAAGCAAAAGAAAATTTAGATAAAGCATTAGAATTTGAACCAAAAAGTGCCAAAGTTCATCGCATATTTGCTTATTATTATCAAAAGGTGAATGAAAATGAAAAAGCCAATGATTATTATAAAAAATCCATTTCATTAGATTCAAAAAATGGTGATACTTACCATAACTACGGCACATTTTTATGTGGTGAAGGAAAGTATAAAGAAGCGGAAGAAGCTTTTTTAAAAGCCATTGAATTAACTGCTTATACACGAGTTGCGAGAACTTATGAGAATGCTGCAGTTTGTGCTGAAGAATCGAAAGATAACCAAAAGGCTATATTTTATTATCAATATGCCTTATCACATAGCCCAAATAGTAATTATATTAACTTAGAATTAGCTAGGCTGAATAT
>JAOFNL010000125.1 GCA_028041985.1 Psychromonas sp.
TAACAGTTTATTTAAATTAACTTAAAAGCCAACGCGTTAATTTGGGTGCATATTTGTAAAGAGAAAATTAATTAAGGATATTACGGTATGTCTAACATCACAGGCAGTTGTTTATGTGGGAAAATCGAGTTTGAAGTTAATAATGATTTCAAACACTTCCATCTTTGCCATTGTATTCAATGTCAAAAAACAACAGGTTCAGCCCATGCCTCAAATTTATTCACCCAACCTGATAACATTACGTGGCTAAAAGGTTTTGATTTAGTAAAACGCTTTGATCTACCAGGCCGTTCAATATCTAAAGCATTTTGTACTGAATGTGGATGTGGTGTACCTTACATTTCAAGCTCAGGCAAAGCGTTAGTCGTTCCTGCGGGTTGTTTAGATGGAGACCCAAAGATAGTTCCACAAGATAATATATTCTGTTCAGAAAAAGCCAAGTGGTACGATGAAGGTATCTGTGCCAAATCATTTTCTAAATTTCCTGAATAATTTCAGCGAAAAAACAGAATATAAATTAAAAAATAATAAGGAAGTAAAATGGAAATCGGTGTATTTGATAGAAAACAAACCTATGACAAACTAATTAGTGGCTCTATTTATAATTTAGTCATTGGTCTCACGCTCATTTGGGGCTTTGCCATCAACTGGCTCATGGTGCTGAATATTCCAGTCGAGTCGATTAGCAATATCAATCCTATCATTTTCTTCATTGGTTATTTCGCATCTTGTTTTTTTGGTATCTACCTTTTCAAAAAATCAGATAGTCCGTTTATTAGTTTTATTGGTTATAACTTTGTGGTTGTGCCGTTCGGATTAATTATTAATTTAGTTGTTAGCCAATACGACCCCAATATTGTATTGGAAGCGATAAGAGTGACAGGCATGGTTACTTTCGTGATGATGCTTTTAGGCTCAATGTACCCCGCTTTTTTCAACAAAATAGCAGGCGGCCTAACCATAGCATTGTTATGCGTTATCGTCGTAGAACTGATAGAAATATTTATATTTAACACACATCACGGCATTTTAGATTGGATCGTCGCCCTCATTTTCTGTGGGTATATTGGCTACGATTGGGCAAGAGCTAATGCCATCCCTAAAACCTATGACAATGCCGTAGACAGTGCAGCCGCTTTATACATGGATATCATTAACTTATTTTTACGTATTTTAAGAATTCTTGGCAGAAAGTAATAAATAACAAACGACTCATTAAGAACAGGCAAAATGCTCGAATTGAAGAATTTGATGAGTTCGGTGTTTCAAGCTAACAACCCAGAGACCAAGTGGGATTAGTGCTTGCCTGAACTTTGATTAATAAGTATTTTTACTCACAATACTTTACTAAAAATAATTTAAACGCCAAATACTTAAATTTATGCGATTATCGAGGCAAACTGAAGAAAAATAGAAGACTATTCTGAACCAACTTAACGAAGATGGTTGCCAAAATAGCAGTACTGGGAAGCATTGCTTACCCAGAATTCAGATTAAATATAAATTCATTTCATATTTTCAATGACCAGAAAATAAAAAGACTAAGGGAATAAATAAATGACAAATTTGCGGTTAGTACAGTCAGTTGGTGTTGGAGGTAAAAATAGTCCTAACGATATTAAAGCAGTTCAAACAGCATTAAACCAATTAAAGCACTTATTACCATTAAATAAGCCATTAATTGTAGATGGAAAATTAGGTATTAAACCCGAGACATCTAATACTGTTAAAGCAATTATGCTGTTTCAGAAAAAAATAGTTGGTATTATAAAAGCAGATGGAAGAATCGATGTTAATGGCAAAACCCATAAAAAAATTAATGAAAAAATGGCTGCCAAAAAACCATCAATAGCAACACCAGTGACTGAAAGTTTGAAAACTAAACTTAGAGCTAAATTAGAGCAGTATGAAGGACGAGTAGAGCATATGTATTTGGATACCAAAGGATATGTTACAGTTGGAGTAGGACATATGATCGCAACGGCACAAGATGCTAGCCAAATAACCTTTGTGATTAACGAATCTGGTATTTCAGCCTCCAAAAAAGAAATAGAAGATGAGTATGCCTTAATTAAATCAAAACCTTTTGGTTCAGCCTATCCGGCAAGACGATTTAAAAGCTTTGCTAAGTTAAAGCTAACAGACAGTGTAATCGATACATTAACTAATAAGCATATCGTCAGTTTTGAAAGTGAATTGAAAAAAATTTATGGCACCACAGAATTTAATAAACACCCTGAAAACGTAAAACTAGCCTTGTTTGATATGATCTTTAATCTTGGCATGCCCAAATTAAAAAATAGCTACACTAAATTTAATAAGTTCATAAAAGAAGGTGATTATAAAAACGCAGCATTAGAAAGTAATCGCGGAGGCATTGCTGCAGAAAGAAACAAATATGTAAAGGACTTACTAAGTAAATAATATGAATCAGAAAATAAAACTAAATAAGTTACTCATTGCTTTTTCTATATTGTTAAGTACTGGCTGTAATGCATCTACCACAGAGATTGCACCCTATTTTAATAAAGAGAATCAATCTACTGCATTTTTTGATAATGCGTTAATATTAACTTCTGCAAGTGATTTTAGTTCCGCACTTGATAAACGTTGGGATTACCCTGTTGAACTTAAACACGAAACCCAAAACAATAGCTCCGTGTCTAGTTGCCAACAATTGAAACAATCAATCAAAAATGGATTTACTGCGGCCAAAAATTATGAGTATAGTTTTGTTAAGGCTCAATCTGCAATTTGCTCTACGTGGGAACAACAAAGTCACTTCGCCCCCTCTCGTGTCTCATACTTAAATACACTTAAATTAGATGAAAGCTTTGCTAATCAAGCTCCCACGGCCTTAGCACTAACCATTTCCGATGAACAAAAGGTAAAGGCAAAAACAGCTTCTAGTTGGAATGATTTTAGTAAAATAATAAAAGTGATTTCGAATTCAGATACACAGTCTACCTATTATGACCAAACAGGTGGAATTCAACGTTTAAGTCTCATGGCAAAAGGCGACTATAATGGAGATGGCATAGAAGACTGTTTATTATTTATGGAAAACAGTGTGGAAGGTGGAAGTTATTCTTCTACGGAAGTCTATATCATCACTAGAATGTCTGTTGATGGGCCTTTAACACTGATTAATAAAGTGCGGGACATCTAAGCATTGATATCTAAACTATCAATTAAGAAAAACCTTTACTCAATGAGGCAGCGTTTTCGTTCACATTGAGTTTTCCAAACGAGAAGGACTTTCATCAATTTAGACTACTACATTCCTTTTCAACTATCTTCACAAGTAAATAAGCGCTAAAATTGTCGCGCTAATTTAACTTAGCAATTCTCGGGCGGGGCGAAACTCCCCACCGGCGGTAAACCTTTTAGGTGAGCCCGCGAGCGCTTTATTGATGATTTAATAAAACAATAAAGGTCAGCAGATCTGGTTTAATGCCAGAGCCGACGGTTAAAGTCCGGATGGAAGAGAAACCAAAGTACTACATTTGTAGTACTCATTTACATCAGTTAATAATTAACTGATGTATTTCTCGATGCCCTGATTCTGGTAACTATTCAAAGGAAAATACCATGAGTCAGTCTCTATTAAGTTTATTCGGTGATGCACATTCTCGTGTATTAAATGCTATTCAATCAATCAAAAACGGTTCAGGCGTGTTAGTGGTAGATGATGAAGACAGAGAAAATGAAGGTGACTTTATTTTTGCTGCTGAAACATTAACAACTCAGCAAATGGCAATGATGATTCGAGAAGGCAGTGGCATAGTTTGTTTATGCTTACCCACACAAACCACTCAAAAATTACAACTCCCACAAATGGTTAGCAACAATACCAGTCAAAACACCACCGCTTATACCGTCACTATTGAAGCAAAACACGGCGTAACAACTGGCGTTTCTGCAGCTGATCGCGTCACCACTATTAAAACCGCAGTCGCAGCAAACGCAACCGCAGAGGATTTATCTCGACCGGGGCATGTATTTCCACTACAAGCCGTCGAAGGCGGAGTACTCGTGCGCAGAGGCCATACTGAAGCAGCTGTTGATTTAACAACATTAGCTGGATTAACACCCGCAGGTGTTATTTGTGAATTAAGTAATGAAGATGGATCAATGGCACGTTTACCAGAAGTGGTTAAATTTGCACAACAACACAATATGCCAGTGGTGAGTATCGATGATTTGGTGAATTATCTTCGAGCAGAGCAACAGTTGGTAAGTTGACTTTGGAACTTTAAGTAGTATTTAAAAGGCTGTCTATAACGATATAGATGGTCTTTTTTATGCAGTGGTCATAACAGATTCAGGGGTACAGAATTCATCTAGCGGTTTTATTGAAATGTAGAATTCCCATCGTTCCGCGAAAATGCATATCTACTTAAAGAATGAATATTGCTCGTTCCCGTGGTGCTCTGTGGGAAAGCATATTTAGTTGAATAAGTTTTAGTATGGGCAATTAACTCGTCTTCGCTTGTCGGATCATTTTGAATATTGTTCGCTGTGTTTTCGCCCTATCGTCGACTTTACTTTCTCTCTGCCTGCAGAGAAAGTAGGCAAAGAGACTCGCACAAAGTATTCTTACGCAAATATTAATAAATTAAAGTATTCCGTATTTACACTGGAAATACAGAATGATTCTGCTTAAGAACACTGTTATAGCACATGGATAAATATGTTTAACGATAAGTTTGTTTATACAGTTTGCATTTTCAGTTTAGTACTTTCGGGTGTGTACTTAGCGCTAATTTTTCAAGGATTATCATTGAGTGTTTTTGTATCATCTTTAGCTAATTTAGCCACAATTGGAGGTTTTCTTCTTGCGCTTTATGCGATTGGTATATGGAAGAAAAAAGCGACAAAAGATCGTGGACACACAAACATTGAACTCAGTAATATCAATTAGTTAATGATTAAATCAAAACTAAGCGCGGCTACAACAATACCGCCGTTGAGTTTTCCCAAACAATTATCCCATTTTAGTAAGGCCAAAAAGGATGCTTGACTTTACTAAAATGAGAGGAGGTATTGGAAATGCTCAAAGCGTAGGTTTGTCGTGCCATGCTTTATAACGATTTACTCTTAACTTACTGATATTATTGACATCAGTTTGTGGCTGTCCAAGACATCACATTTCTAGGGCGCTATGGGGGCGTTAGCGAGTTAGCTTCTAGCTCGCAAAGGGGCACAAACCGAGATAGCATTTTTGCTCTATTCATAGGCTATTTCGTTTTGTCCGCATTACATCTCGAAGAGATTGTAAAAAAGGAGATGTGATGATAATAAAAACACCTCACGAAAACTGTCTATTTATACAGTTGCAATGATGTATATATAAAAATGTAATTTTTTGTGTAGAAAGTGAGTATTAAAGAGCTCACTTTCTACAATAGTCATATCTAATATATCCTATATCTGAAATTCGCTAACTCATTAGTTTTTATATTTATTTAAAAGCTTTAATCAATATTCTGAACATTTAAAGGTGTTATTATTCGTTTACTTATTTAATCGTTGGAAATTGTTTTGCGGTTTTAAGTATTTGGCTGCCCACTAGTTTTTTTGGTATTTTGTTTTCTGTCGCATAGCGGCTTCATTCAACTACAAATTTTAACCCACTATTTAAGTTTACTTAGCATAGCGTTAAAATTTTCTCATATAAAAATGGAATATTTTAATCAATGAGCCGGAAGATCAATAAAGTAAACGTGTCTATTGCCAAACC
>JAOFNL010000126.1 GCA_028041985.1 Psychromonas sp.
ACGAGCTCTGATTAAGTAATGTTAGGCATCTGTTTTATTTATCTTTATACCTTAAATAATTTACTAGACGTAGCACGCTAATTCCCGAATAATTAACTTTCATTTTTAAAGCTGTTGACTCAGTTCACTGAAACTCTACGATTAGTAAATTATTACGAGGCCTAAATTTGCAACATTCAATTGATATGGAACGCATCCGAGCGGAATATAACGTTCGCTATTGGAGCCAAGGTTTTTATGGGATAAACGATCAGGGCGAGGTATATGTTTCACCACGCAGTGATAGTGATCATCAATTAGTACTGAGTGAAATTACCGCAGAATTAGAAAAACGTAATTTAAGCTTACCTGCTTTAGTGCGTTTCCCTCAAATATTACACCAACGTGTACATAATATTTGTGATGCCTTTAATGAGGCGATTAAAGAACTTGAATATAACAATCGTTATTTGTTGGTTTATCCGATTAAAGTAAATCAACAAAAAGAAGTGGTTGATGAAATATTAGCGAGTCAAGCTAGCTTAGAGAACAAACAGTTAGGCCTTGAAGCTGGCAGTAAACCTGAGTTATTAGCGGTATTAGCGTTAGCGCAAAAAGCTAGTTCTGTGATTGTATGTAATGGTTATAAAGATAGAGAATATATACGTTTAGCACTGATTGGCGAAAAACTAGGGCACAGTGTTTTTATTGTTTTAGAGAAATTATCTGAATTAGATTTAGTACTTGAAGAAGCGCGTTCGTTAGGCGTTAAACCACGCATAGGCTTACGTATTCGTTTAGCATCTCAAAGCGCGGGCAAGTGGCAAGCAAGTGGTGGTGAAAAGTCTAAATTTGGGCTTGCTGCGTCACAGGTATTAAAGGTAGTTGATCGCTTAAAAGCCGAAAATCAACTGGATACATTGCAACTAGTGCATTTTCACTTAGGCTCTCAAATGGCCAATATTCGTGATGTACGAAATGGGGTGAGTGAAGCCGCTCGTTTCTATTGTGAGTTACGTGATATCGGCGTGCCTATTGATTATTTAGATGTTGGTGGTGGTTTAGCGGTCGATTATGACGGCACTCGTAGTCAATCTCATAATTCAATGAATTACAGCATGGCAGAATATGCGCGTAATATCGTGCTCACTATCAGTGATATTTGTGCGCTATATGAACAACCACAACCCGTTATTATCTCTGAATCTGGTCGTTCATTAACTGCCCATCATGCGGTATTAGTTACTAATGTTATTGGCGCTGAAACCTATCAACCTGAAGAGTTTGATGCGCCAGAAGAAGCTGCGTCATTGTTATTACAAAACATGTGGAATAACTGGGAATTACTTTCTGGTCGCAGTGATGATCGCGCATTGATAGAAATATATAACGATACACAAAGTGATATCGCAGAAGTGCATAACCAATTCGCTACAGGTGTATTAAGTTTGCATGAACGAGCGTGGGCAGAGCAAGTCGCATTGCGTATCTATTATGAGTTGAGCTTACAAATGAGCACTAAAAATCGTTTCCATCGTCCGATTTTAGATGACTTAAATGAACGTTTAGCAGATAAGTTTTTTGTTAACTTCTCTCTATTCCAATCATTGCCTGATGCATGGGGGATTGATCAAGTCTTCCCTATATTACCGCTTTCAGATTTACATAAAGCAGGTGAGCGACGTGCTATATTGTTAGATATTACCTGTGATTCTGATGGGGTCATCGACCAATTTGTTGATGGACAAGGTATTGAAACAACCTTACCTGTGCCTGCTTGGAGTGCTGACAAACCCTACTTAATGGGATTCTTCCTTGTGGGAGCTTATCAAGAGATATTAGGTGATATGCATAATCTATTTGGTGATACACATAGTGTTGAAGTGACAATGGATGAGCAAGGAAAATGGAATATCGACTCTATTAATGAGGGCGATACCGTTGAAGATGTGATGAATTATGTGCATATCGACGTTGAAGCGATTCGTGATAATTATCGTGGGCTAGCATCTTCGCGTGTTTCTAAAGAAGATCAGCAGATGATTTTGGATGAGTTAGAGCAAGGACTCGCTGGATATACTTACCTTGAGGGTTTTTAAATGACTAAGGAAATCAACGATATATTCAGTAAAGAAGATAATTCTTTATATTCTAATGCGATGACGTTTATGCGTCGTCCTTTAGTAAAGAATCCTCTCTCAGAAAGTGCCGATGTCGTGATTTTAGGTGTGCCATTAGATATGGCAACTTCAGGCCGCTCAGGTGCTCGCATGGGACCGGATGCAATACGTCGTGCATCGGTTAATTTATCTTGGGAGAGTAAAAAGTTCCCTTGGAATTTTAAACTATTTGAGCATACACAAGTTATCGACGCGGGTGATTTGGTGTTTGATTGTGGTGATGCAGAAGATTTAACACTACGTCTTGAAGCCGCCGCAGATCAAATTCTAGCTAGTGGGAAAATGCTGTTAAGTTTAGGTGGGGATCATTTTATAACTCTACCTTTATTACGCGCCTACGCGAAAAAACACGGTGAGATGGCATTGATTCATTTTGATGCGCATACTGATACTTATAATAATGGTAGTCGTTATGATCATGGCACCATGTTTTATCATGCACCCAAAGAAGGTCTGATCGACCCTAAATCTTCGATACAAATTGGTATACGTACTGAATATAAACAACAAAATCATGGCTTCAATGTCATTAATGCATTAGAAGCGAATGATTTATCAGTTGATCAAATTGTCTCTCAGATTAAAGCAACGGTCGGTGATAAACCTGTTTATTTAACCTTTGATATTGATTGTTTAGATCCTGCTTTTGCACCCGGTACAGGTACGCCAGTTTGCGGTGGAATTAGTTCGGATAAAGCCCTTAAAATCATTCGTGGCTTACAAGGTATTAACTTAATCGGGATGGATGTGGTAGAGGTTGCCCCGTCTTATGACCAAAGTGAAATTACTGCATTAGCAGCTGCGACAATCGCTTTAGAGTTATTGTATGTGTGGACTGCGAATAAATTGCCTCAATAATTAACTTTATATGGGTAAGTACCTACTAAATTTCATGATGTTATTTAGTCGGTACATACTCATCTCTATCACACCTATCTTTAATCCTCTTCTGGGGGATGAACTTAAAAATAGATCTAGTTATAAGTTATCAACTTCATCCCCTTTCATTTTTATCGTTATTTTGTAGCTATGCTAACCTTATTGTTAAACGTTATTTCGAGAGAGGGTGTGAGTGCATAATACAGAGAAAAGCAGTTTATTAGATGTGATTAAATGCCATCCAGAAGGCATTAAAGAGTATGATTTAATGAAGTTAGTACAGGAGAAGCAACCTCCAAATAAAGGCGCTCAATTTGATAATTTAGACTTGTTTAAACGTCACTTTCTATTATTTCATACTTTATACCAACTCGATGACCAATTACGATCTGAAAAAAATGGCCAACTCATTATTGGTGTACTTAAGATCCAATGGTTGCCTCAAAATGAAGAGAGGACTGACGACCATTCTCTATACCTAGCACAAAGCGATCCCTTACGTGACTTTTATTTAGAATTGAAAAATTTAGAAGATACAACAAGTGAAGATGTTGAAAATTTACTTGCCAGTTTTTGGCTTAAAATGGGAGATGATAGCGAAAAAACAAAAGCATTAGCGTTATTTGAATTGGACGAGTCCTGTGATTTTCCCATTATCAAAAAACGATATCGGCAGTTATTATCGACACATCATCCAGATAAAGGCGGGTGTGTGATCAAAACGCAGACATTAAACGATGCGATGACTGTTTTAAAGCGCTGTTACGCGGAAACTTAGTTGAGATGTCAGCATTTTTTGAACACTACAAATGAAAATACGCATATTATGATTTTATTCATAATATGCGTATTTGCTAAAGCTGATGTAAGTAATTAAGCAGTAGATTAGTCAATCTGTATTAGATAAGCCTGCTTAATCGTTAGTTATATTTAACAGTCTTTATCTTGTGCTCCCATGTTCTCTTTAACATCTTCACAGGTATCTTCAACGGCATTGCCTGCATCAGTTGCCGCTTCTGAAATGCTATCTCCTGCATCTTCAACTGCATTTTGAGTATCAGTCACCATTTCATCTATTTTTTCACCTGCTTCTTCAGCGTTATTATCGCTACAAGCCGCTAAACCTAACGTAGCTGCAAGTGTAAGCATTAATAGTGTCTTGTTTTTAGTCATGTTCATAATAATTCTCCATTTAAGTAAAATAATAATATTTAGTTCATAAATTTAGGTCGTTAATTAAAGCTTAGGTGTTCGACCTCTTAATGCATTTGCAATGAGTGAAATCACCAATAACACAACAAAGATAAAGAATATAATTTTGGCAATTCCTGCTGCTGTACCTGCTATCCCAGCAAAACCAAAAATACCTGCGATAATTGCGATAATAAAAAATGTTAATGCCCAACCTAACATATGACTCTCCTTTTTTAGTGTGTTAAAACGTTGCTTACAATTACTATAATGCGAGAGTTGTGCCAATTGTTAAGTGGTTGATTTTAAAGGTTTTTATGTTTATTGTTTGATGGGGTAAAGTGATTGGCAGTAAAGTTTACAAACGTTGATGTAAAGTTTGCGCATAAGAAATGACCTATTAGTACAGGTATATTTTCAATATTATCTATGAGGCTTTTATATACCGGTTAGATCTCCCTCTTTTTGCCTAGAATTTGTTCACTTTACTGTTTGCTGAATTTTGCAGCTTTAATGGAAGAGGGAAGAAAGTTATTGCATCAATTTTGAGTCAATAACTTAGCTTCTTTACTTTATTGAGTAGCGTTACAGTTAAATAACCAGAATTCAGGTTAAATAATACTTTTGAGCATGTCTAAATTGATGGGTTTTAAAAGAGCTTGATCGATAGCGAACTCTTTCAATGTAGCTTGTGTGATGTCATTGCCACTGATTATTGTTATATGACTATGGGGCATCAATAAACGTAGCTCTTTGGAGAATGCTAATCCATTGGCATCTGGCAAGTTAATATCTAATAATATGCGATCATATTTTTTATTACCAGCCAGTAAGGAGAGTGCTGTAGCAGCACTATCTGCTATGGTGGTTTTAATGTGTAGACTATTTAATAATAAAGCCGTTATTTTAGCGGCATCTTGATCATCTTCAATGATCAAAAAATGTTTTTCAATCGTTTCTAATGCCATTGATTGAGTATTTTCGCATCTCGAAGTTTGATGTAAGCAAGCTTTCAATGATTGATACAAGTTCTCTCGTTCAACAGGTTTTGCAACGACATCATTAAAGCCCAGTGTTGTAAGTTCTTGACGTACACCTTTCATGGTCGCTGCCGTCACCGCGATGATAGGTGTTGTTACCTGCATTTCTCGCAATTTCAATATACAGCGTTTACCATCTAAAACTGGCATATGAATATCCATTAATATGCAGTCAAAAGGACTGTTTTTTTGCTCAGCCTCTACTATTTTTGTAATGGCATGTTCACCATTGACTGCATAAGAAACTGTTAGCCCAAAGGATTGGCAAATAAAACCAACCAAGTGTCGAATGTCTTTTATGTCGTCAACAATTAAAACCCGACCAGCAATTTGCTCCACATTGCTTACTGATGATTGAGGTTTCATTTGTGTAAAAGAGAGCGGGTTAATTGGGGTGCCTGATAGGTCACCCAAATTCAGACTAATAGTAAATTTACTACCGCTATTTTCTTCTGAAGTTACGCTAA
>JAOFNL010000127.1 GCA_028041985.1 Psychromonas sp.
TTAGATCACATACTTACTACAATTGGTATAATTACTTTTTAACTGGGCGCTTCCAACCTTCAATATTACGTTGTTTAGTGCGTGCAACGGTTAATGCATTATCTGGAACATCACTTACGATCGTCGTCCCCGCAGCTGTTGTTACACCGTTACCAATTGTCACCGGAGCAACAAGTTGGCAATCACTACCAACAAACACATCATCACCAATCGTGGTTAAATGCTTATTTGCACCATCATAGTTGCACGTGATCACACCTGCACCTACATTCACTCGCTGTCCTATCAAGCTATCGCCAATATAACTTAGGTGGCCACATTTAGTGCCATTTCCAAGCTTGGATTTTTTAATTTCAACAAAATTGCCAATATGCACATCTTTTTCAAGTACAGTATCAGGGCGAAGTCGAGCAAAAGGCCCAATAGAAGAACCTTCACCAATTTTTGTTCCTTCAATAATCGAATTCGCTTTAATTTCAACATGATCAGCCAATTCACAATTTTTTAAGATACATCCGGCCCCTATTTTAACGCCGTAACCTAAGGTCACTTTACCTTCGATAATTACATTGATATCAATATCAACATCTTGACCACAAATTAATTCGCCACGTAAATCAAAACGGTTTGGATCACGTAGCATAACGCCACTTAACAACAACTCATTGGCTTTTTGACGTTGATAAGCTCGCTCTAAATTCGCCAGTTGCAAGCGGTTATTCACCCCTTCCACTTCAAAAGCATTTTCTGGTTGTACGGTCTCGATTGAACAACCTTCTAGATGTGCCATTTTAATAATATCGGTAATGTAGTATTCACCGGCTGCATTATTATTAGATAAAGCAGGCAACCAACGGCTTAAATCGCTCGCATTAGCGACTAAAATTCCTGTATTAACTTCATTAATAAGCAATTGTTCAGCATTTGCATCTTTTTGCTCAACAATACCAGTCACGCTACCATTAACACGTTCTATACGCCCATAACCCGTAGGATCATCTAATTTAATGGTTAATAAGCCGATGCCACCTTCTGGTTGTACCGCAATTAATTTTTGTAATGTTTTTTCAGAGAGCAAAGGGACATCACCGTAAACCATCAATATTTTTTCTTCAGCTTTAAAATGTGGCTGCGCAATTTGCATGGCATGCCCTGTTCCTAATTGTTCAGTTTGCTCTATCCAATTTAAGCCAGATGCTAAAATATTTTGTTTAAGAATATCTCCGCCATGCCCATAAATCAGATGAATGTTGTCAGAGCCAATACCTTTAACGATATCAATAACATGCTGTACCATCGGTTTATCAGCGATTTTGTGTAACACCTTAGGTAAACGAGAGCACATACGCGTGCCTTTACCTGCAGCAAGAATAACAACACTAAGAGACATAGATAAAACTCCAAAAAAACGTAAAAAAGTTATTTTAACTGAATTTCAGTTGATAGCTAACACCCAAGCGGCATAAACCACTTTTTTCTCTAAAAAAGCTGAAATATACAATTTTTTAATAGGTAAATAATAAGTTGCTAACGGTAAAGACTATTATTCAAGATAAAAAATAACCATAATGGAGATTCTTCACTCATCATTCACAATGGGGCGTTTAATGAAAAAGCAAATTTTAGCTGAAATGCGCGTGCTACCCAGCATCAATATCGAAACAGAAATCGAACAACGTATCGATTTTATTAAACAAACATTGCAACAATCCCATACCAAAACATTAGTGCTCGGTATTAGTGGCGGTGTTGATTCAAGTACAACAGGTCGCTTGTGTCAGTTAGCAGTTGAGCAACTAAATCAAGCAACTAGCAGCAATGATTACCAATTTATTGCTGTGCGTTTACCCTATGCGGTACAAAAAGATGAAGATGAGGCGCAACTTGCTCTCAGCTTTATCCAACCAACACATACTGTTGCAGTCAATATACAAGCAGGTGCTGACGGCATTCACGAAAGCACTTTAAGTGCAATAAAAAATAGCACAATCAATTACCCTGCAAGTACCAATTTGGATTTCATTAAGGGTAATGTAAAAGCGCGCATGCGCATGATTGCTCAATATGAAATTGCAAGCTTAACTGGTGGATTAGTTGTCGGTACTGACCATAGTGCCGAAAATATTACTGGTTTTTATACTAAACATGGTGATGGTGCCTGCGATTTAGCGCCTTTATTTGGTTTAAATAAACGCCAAGTTAGATCCTTAGCAAAACATTTGGGTGCACCAAGTTTATTAGTTGAAAAAGCACCAACAGCAGATTTAGAAGAAAATAAACCACAATTAGAAGATGAAGTCGCTCTAGGAATGACTTACAACCAAATTGATGATTTCTTAGAAGGGAAAGACGTAGGCGAAGAGATAGAAGAAAAATTAATTGCTATTTACCTACGTACACAACATAAACGCCAACCTATTCCTACCATCTACGACTAATTTCTCATGCGAGACAAGCAACACTGTAAACGGTAGAGTAACTTCTTATTTTGATGGTTTGATAGAAATTAAGCCATCAAAGTAAGATTTTCCACTTTTTTTTTATCAATTCATCAAATAACTAGCCTGCGCACACCTCTAATGGTAAATTCCCTATTCGGTTAACGTTTAATCGATATCTATTAAAACTATTAAATTTAAGGAAATGTAGACCATGAAAAAAGTGGGTTTAGTTGGTTGGCGCGGTATGGTTGGTTCTGTTCTTATGCAAAGAATGCGTGAAGAGAATGATTTTGCAACGATTGAGCCAGTATTTTTCACCACCTCACAAGTTGGTCTAGCTTCTCCTGAGGTTGGTAAACCAACCGATACATTAAAAGATGCTTCTTCAATCGAAGAGTTAGCAAAAATGGATATCATTATTACCTGTCAAGGTGGTGATTACACAAACTCAGTCTACCCTGCATTACGTGCAACAGGTTGGGACGGTTACTGGATTGATGCCGCTTCTTCATTACGTATGAAAGATGACAGCATTATCGTATTAGATCCTGTAAATAAAGACGTTATCCAAAAAGGTTTAACCGACGGCGTAAAAACTTATGTTGGCGGTAACTGTACTGTTTCATTAATGCTATTAGCATTAGGTGGATTATTTGAGGCTGATTTAATTGAGTGGGTTTCTCCTCATACGTACCAAGCAGCTTCTGGTGCTGGTGCACGTAATATGCGTGAATTAATAAGCCAAATGGGTGCCATTGAATCCGCTGTAAGTGATGAACTAGCTGATCCCGCTTCTGCAATTTTAGAAATTGATAAGAAAGTGGCAGAGTTTATCCGTAGTGATGCATTACCAACAGAATGTTTTGGTGCTCCACTAGCAGGTAGCTTGATCCCATGGATCGATGTACCAATGCCTTCTGGTCAATCAAAAGAAGAATGGAAAGCGCAAGTAGAAGCCAACAAAATCTTAGGTACAAGCGATAAGCAAACACCAATTGATGGTTTATGTGTACGTATTGGTGCAATGCGTTGTCATAGCCAAGCAATCACAATGAAACTGAAAAAAGATGTTTCAGTTGCTGAAATTGAAAAAATATTAGCATCACATAATGAATGGGTTAAAGTTATCCCAAATGAACGTGAAGCAACGGTGTCTGAGCTTTCTCCAGCTAAAGTAACTGGTACTTTAAGCATCCCTGTAGGGCGTATTCGTAAACTAGCAATGGGTCCAGAATACGTTAGCGCATTCACAGTAGGCGACCAACTACTATGGGGCGCAGCAGAGCCATTACGCCGCATGCTTAACATTTTACAAGAAGCCTAATCAGCTACTCTTTGTAATATAAATATAGATCGCTAATGAATATAACATTAGTGAAATAAATAAAAATCCGATGTGTCATAACCATCGGATTTTTTTTACCCTAAAATTACGGTTTTACTAAATTGATAATTTACCCTAAATTTTATTCAGGTAAATAAAGCGCATAGAATCATAAACTACATCATTTATTGCCTCTTTTAGCAGTCATTACTCATCAATCTTTTCCACTAACTATTAAATGCTGTTATTTAAGTAAATTAAAGCAACGCTTTATAGAAAAGTTGCACCTCTGCAACCTCTTTGTTTTTTTATATTTAAACAGAGAAAGTAAGGTCTTTAAAATCAATAGTTTATTTAGAAATAAACGTTGGCATGATAGTTGTAATAAGTAGATTATAAATATAAAAGACAATCGGAATCGGGAGAATTCTATGAATCAATTTCTTAAACGTATACCCAGCCCACTAAGTGGATTAGCTTTGGCAATTGCTAGTCTCGGTCTTGCTTGGGAGAGTATCGTTCATTTAAATAAGGTCGCTCAAATTTCTAGCTCGTTATTAGCTAGCTTAATAGTAGCGATACTTTTATTAAAGTATTTAGCTCATCCCGAGATTTTAAAACAAGAGTTGCAACATCCTGTCGCAGGCAGTGTACTTCCAACATTATCAATGGCAATCATGGTCATTGCTAACAGCATTGCCATCTTCTCATTACAGATAGGACAAATAGTCAGCTGGTTAGCGATTATGTTGCACCTATTCTTTTTAATTTACTTTATTTATAAAAGAGCCAACGATTTCAATATAAAGCAAGTTCTACCTAGTTGGTTCATTCCTCCAATCGGGATTGTCTTAGCTATTGTTACGCATCCTGGCGGGCTCCCTGATATATTGAATAGTGGATTATTATATTTGGGCTTTCTATCTTATGCGCTATTACTACCTATAGTTTTATACCGCTTATTATTTTTAGATAAACTCGACAGTAACCAAAAGCCTATTATTACAATTCTTGCTGCACCTGCGAGTTTATTACTTGTCGCCTATTTAGTATCGAATAATTTACCCAACATTACATTGCTATACAGCTTATTATTTGTCGCTATATTAATGACACTTACTGTTTATCTCGCTTTATTTAACCTCTTGCGCACGCCTTTTGCTCCGACTTATTCAGCATTCACCTTTCCTCTAGTGGTTAGTGCTATCGCGCTCATTAAAACGAGTCACCTACTCTTAATAGAAGAACAAAATACAGCGTTTTTAAATAAGCTGCTCACACAGTTAGGCAACATTGAATTGGTCATTGCAAGTGTGATGGTTGTTTATGTTCTATTTAAATATTTGCCAGTATTACGCCTATCGATAAGCACCACTAATAATCCATAACATCTAAAATTATAAGGAAAAAGAATGTCTGAAGACCGAAAACTATACAACGAGCAGTATTTACAGATAATGGCTGAATTCGATTCATTACCCGATATGAGTTGTAACCGTATTGAATTGATTAAGGATTTAGCAGTCGAGATGAACTATAAAACAATCGGGTTAGCAAATTGTGTCATGTTCACCAGAGAAACAAAGGTGATTAAAACCTATCTGGAAAAAGAGTTTAACGTCTATAGCGTAAACTGTAAGCATGGACGACTAAAGCGAGCTGAGTTATTAGCAAATGGCGATGCGAGTATTATTTGTAACCCTGCAGGACAGGCTGAGTTCTTAACTTCAAAAAAGTGTGATTTAAATATATCCATTGGACTTTGTGTTGGCCACGACATGATATTCAATGATCAATCAAAAGCTCCCGTAACTACTTTATTTACAAAAGATTTTACCAATAATAATAATCCGGCAAAGGCTGTTAACGACATCAATCAACGCAGTTAATAGTTAAGGCTAATACCAATTGCAGTAA
>JAOFNL010000128.1 GCA_028041985.1 Psychromonas sp.
TTGTAGGTTGCTGAAAATTATTCATAGGTGCGATACATTGCTTTTCGTTGACTTGATCTTGTATTCATGGCGCCATCCGCCCCCGCTTGAGGTCGTGTATTTTGTTTTTAATGGAACAAATTCTAGAGTTTTATCATTCGCTAATGGATGTGGCTCAGAGCCTTCCAAATCAAAGACAGAGCGATCAGTAATGATACTTGGAATATCTGCACCTGTTGAGGAACCAGAGCTACCTGAATTACTTGATGAACTGCTTAAGCTATTTGAACCACATCATTCTCCACATAATTTAAAAGTATCTACAGGCGAGTCAATTTATAATAAAA
The DNA here is from genome assembly GCA_028041985.1 of Psychromonas sp. Lineage (GTDB taxonomy): Bacteria > Pseudomonadota > Gammaproteobacteria > Enterobacterales > Psychromonadaceae > Psychromonas. The sequence continues at coordinate 327 of JAOFNL010000128.1, forward strand.
GTACAGCTATTAGAGACAATTAAAGCATGATAAAAACAAATTTTTACTTAAATTAGATATCAGAAACAATATCAAAACCGCCATATATAAGACGTTGACCATCAAAGGGCATAGGGTGTGCATGCATCCTTGGATCTTCCATCGACAATTGCCAACCTGCATCACGGACCTCTTTTGATGGCCAAATGATCCACGAAAATACAATCGATTCATTTTCTTGCTTTTTAACGGCTAAAGTAAATGAAGTGACTTCACCTTCGGGCACATCATCTCCCCAAGTATCGACAACTTGCAAAGCGCCATACTCTTTAAATATATTCGCCATTAACTTGGCATGTTCAATAAATTTTGCTTTATTTGAATTAGGAACAGCGGCTACAAAACCATCTACATATGACATTGAAACTCTCCCATTTTAATAAATTTAATTTTTTTTATTTGCACAACCCAAGTTTATTAACTTTGATTAATTATATAAGCGTTATCGTTCAAAGTGCTTTGTTCAGTCGTTAAATCAAGGCGCAACATAACGAACCAGAGGGAAAGCTGTGAAGCAACCCTCTTTGTTGTTAGAATGTGTCGAATTAACCCGTTAAACCTTGCTCTTTCTGCCTAGAAACTGTTCACCTCACTGCTTGCTGAATTTTGCTCCTTGAATGATAACGGGTATAGAATGTTTATTGTAAATGCTCATTAGTTTTCAACACATAGTCGTCATCGTTCACGATAAACTGTGTTTCTATTGCTACATTTTTCGCATCTCCATCTACTACGTTAATCATCACAGTACCAGTGTTAACACTAAACACACCATTAACTGTGATGCTTAAGTTACCCAGTAAATTCCAGTTCTCATCAAATAGTTGTGCCGTAGCACTACTGGCTTCGTACTGTAGATATTGACCTGGCGCTACCGTCCCACTAACCGTCATACTTCCGCTATCTGCGATTGAAATAGTGGGATTTACTAAGGAGTTTGACTCCTCGTGATCGACGCTTATAACGTAAGAAAGTGCCTGTTCATTTAATGGGTTAGTTAATGAAAGAGTAGTACTTGTATCAACCACCTGTTGGCGAAGCACTGTCCCCTTCTCCTGCCACACATAAGTTAGTTCATCTTCACCGGAAGTTTGTCCCATGATATGTCTTGGCGTAAAAATATAATTTCCAGCACTATTTTTGTTTAGTACCAAAATATACTCACTTTCAAAACGTACACTACCTGATTTTTGTGTTGTTACGTTTGCCACATACTCTGCATCTTCATCATCGAAAACGGGTGCTAATACTTGCCATTCTGTGAAAAGTTCAAGTACTTCTGCACTCAAACCATGACCATCAAGAATATCCTGTGAGATACCAACACCACTTTCATGGACCATCAATTGCACTCGACGTGAATCTTGTCGTATTCCTTCTTGTACAGAAAACTGAGAATGTAGCCAACTAGTTGCAGGATATTTTTTATCGTTATTTAAACGTAGCCCAACATCCAATGGATTGTACGTATAGACTTTATTATCTCTCAATTGACTAAAGCGTTGCTCCATATTTGCATCTATTGAGCTACCGACTGTTGAAGAAGTAACGGGTTTGTTGGTGTAACTATAAAGGCGATTTTGAAAGTCTCTGAGTGCACCTGGTGCGACATCCAGTGTATGTCGGCCATCTAAATGAATATGATCTAAGCCAACTCGAGCTAAGAATGAACCATATTCGTCAAGCAATTCTTGCATTAAACTATTTGGTTGATCTAAATCGTATGCCGGTACCAAATTTCTACCCAGTACCGCATATAATCCAGCTATCTCCGTACCAGCTTCATATGCTAACGCAGGATTTAGGCCAATTTGGCGGCTACAATCGCTTAATTCCCATATGTTTTCAACTTCGTCATAGTCGTAATCAAATGTTTGGCATTCAATTAACTCTTCTCCGATGCGAACCCAATTTGTGTCCATGTTAGCTGAGACACCATTATAAGCGATAGTATCCTCTGGTAGGCCAACTCCTTCATCAGGATGGAAATAAATAGTAGTATCTTCGCTGTCAATTGCAGCCACAAGCGTTCCATTACCCCAACCTAGAATTCGGCGATCGATGGTACCATCTGCGTAAACAGGATCATTGGGGCCAATACCGGGTGCAAGAAAATGAAGATGAAACATGATGCCATTCTCTCTCAAGTAATCAGCGTAATCGATTAGATCAGCTTCTCCTTTAGGAAATACATCAGTATTGACCTGAACTCGTCCATAATGATTCGGCCAATATTCAAATTTCCAAGTTGCAGTATGCAGGTATACCCTTGATATTTTGTTGGGAATGACCAAACTATTAGTTAAAGCATAAAGCTCTTCTAAAGAATCTGCATGTAATAGTACTTCACTCATACCATCAAATTTTTTCTCGTAATTATCAACCCAGGTTATAATGTTTGACTCATTCCAGCAGGTTTGACCCTCAGGTACAGGTAAGCCTTCAAACATCCATACTGATGCTAAAGAGGAATCTACATCAGTATCTGCTTGTGAATCAGAATCATTATAAATAGCAACACTTCCAAGAGAACCATCATTTAGACTTGTCCAAAGGTATGACCATGCCACTGTTTTAGTGGTTGTATTTCCACCTATTGAAACAAGATCGTTTAAGGTTTCTAGACCTAACGTGCCAGTATGTCTAAATCTAAGCTCTAAAGAATAACCGCGAAGCTCGTCTAAGTTGCTAGCAGGTTCTACTTTGATCATATGTAGGGAGACGTGACGCGAGTATGTATCTACTCGAAAAGTGAAGCGAGGTAAACCGCCTGTTGCGGATACTGTTAATTCATTTCCTGAAATGACAACGTTACTTAAAGCTGTTGTGTTGTCATCACTATCAAGTAGAGAGAAACCTGCACCGTCATAGCTTTTAAACAAGTCTTCGCCATGAATTTTAAAAGTTAATGTTTTTCCAGCAGTGTCAAAAGTCCACTCTGATGTTTCGTCATCTTGTTCTAAAGTACAAACAGTTGAAGTGGAGTCACCATCTTCATTTTCAGAGTCAGCCCCCTCTTCAGGACCAGTGCCATCTCCTGAGTCTGCCCCCTCTTCAGAACCTGTGTCATCTTCTGAGTCAATCCCCTCTTCAGAATCAGTATCATCTTCTGAGTCTGTCCCCTCTTCAGAACCAGCATCATTTTCTGAACCCGCACTAGTATCTGTACCTAGAGTAGTTTCAGTTGAAGACGTTTCACCACCGCAGCCTACTAGCAGCCAAACAAGAAATAAACAGCCAATAATTTTCACTTTAAAATCCTTTTTATAGTGGTGAGATACACCTAAGCGAATGGTGAGATACACCTAAGCGAATGGTGATTTACAACATTCAAACAAGTAATATTTTTGCTATCTTATACCCGCCAACTAAGGAGTAAATACCGAACAAGGAGTAAATATTCAACAAAATGTTATTAATAAGATGCAAGTCATTGATCAAATAGACCAATAACTTTTACTTCAATGTCATGAATTGGACATGGTAGTGAATTTTATTAACTAAAAAGATCCAGCGTCCAACTTTAAAGACCTGAATCCAACTTTCAATCTCACCTTTAAAGATTATTTAAGTTTAAATAGACGTACTTCATTACTAAGTTCTTTAGCGACAGTTTGTAACTGTAAGCTAATAGATTTGCTGTCAGTAGCATCTAAAAGCGATGTTTCTGCACTTTTAGCAATCTCTTCTACATTTCGACTAATCTCTTCTGAGGCTTGATCTTGTTGTTCTGTTTCTGCAGCTATTTGAATACTAAGTTGATTAATATCTTGCATATGCTGAGTGATTTTATTGAGAGTATCAGTAACTTGCTCAACTTGTTCTGCTCGCTGTTCTGCATCTAAAGCAGACTGACTCATCACCTCAACAGTTTGTTTAGCTTCACTTTGTAAGCGTTCAATCGTTTGCTTTATTTGAAGCGTTGTATTTTGAGTATTACTCGCTAATGTGCGTACTTCATCAGCCACTACTGCAAAACCACGACCACTTTCTCCCGCTCTGGCTGCTTCTATTGCAGCGTTTAATGCCAACAGATTTGTTTGTTCAGCAATATTACTGATGATTTGAAGTACTTTACCTACCTCTTCGGTTTGAATTTCTAGGTTATCTACTTTTTCTGAAGCACTACGAACCTCTTCGGCGAGTTGATTAATATTATATTGCGTTGTTTTTACAATTTGCATCCCCTCTTCAGCCTGAATACCTCCTGAAGCAGTACTCTGAGATGCATCATCTGAAGTATTCTTAACTTGTTTAGATGATTCTTTTAAGTGATTAATCGCAATAACAACGGATTCAGTATAAATATTTTGCTGTTTAATTGCTGACTCCGTATTTTGTGCCGAATTTAAAATCTTATCCGCCGCTTGATTTAATATGGTCGAAGTATGAGCAACCTTCTGCATATTCTCTAGAAATCGGTCTAACATTGCATTAAAGTTTTGGCTTAACCTCCCCAATTCATCATTACTGGTATCATGAATGCGAAGGGTTAAATTATTCCCTTCATAAATATCTTGCATTACAGCGCCAACACGTTTTAAGCGCTGAAAAAGCAAACGTCTAAATATCAAAGCTAAGGTTAAGAAGGCGATGAAAAAAATAGCACTTAAAAGAATGCCATTAAACCAATTATTTTTATTAATAATTTGGTCGGATTCACCCAGCGAATAGCTTAATTTAATAACGCCTAATACTTCACCCGTTTTACTCATATGACAACTTAAACAGTTAGTACCATTATAATTTTCCGTGCCTATAATTGGCTTTAAATAAGTTAAAACACGTTTATCTCCTTTATTACTAATATTCATACTTTCTATGCCATTTAAGGCTGCTTGTTCAGCTTGATTTTCAGCCTTATTATTTTCTATGCCCGCTCCATAATATTTTTTAACTAAATCGCTACGTATTATTTTTGCTTCTTCAATGTTTTTTTCATTTCTAATTTTATTTTCAAGAATAGACTTATTTGCCATTGTGCCGGTGAGCATAAGGGTATTAATGGAATCAAAGTAATTTCCTGCGATCAGTTTTAAATTGCTCTGGATAGTTTCTTCAACTAGTTTTTTTTGCTGAGTATTATTGCTCATAATACTGATAATTAAGATAACTAAACCGATCAATGTGAGTAATAAATTGAATTTTTTCTGAATAGAAAAATGAAACATAAAAATCCCTTAATATTTAGTTTACTTATAACCGTAGTCAGTAAAATAAAAAATTCATAACTCAATATAAATATAACAGGGGAATATGAGGTATAGAGCACGGAGCGATACGCGCATAATAATTGCTT
>JAOFNL010000129.1 GCA_028041985.1 Psychromonas sp.
GTTATTACTGGATGTATTACCGCTTTCTTTAGGATTAGAAACCATGGGGGGATTAGTAGAAAAAGTGATCCCTCGTAATACCACAATTCCTGTTGCTAGAGCTCAAGAGTTTACCACCTTTAAAGATGGTCAAACAGCAATGATGATTCATGTATTACAAGGTGAGCGTGAGTTGGTTTCAGATTGTCGTTCATTGGCTAAATTTGTATTAACTGATATTCCACCGATGGCAGCGGGTGCTGCTCATATTCGTGTGACTTACCAAGTGGATGCGGATGGTTTATTAAGTGTCACTGCAATGGAGAAATCGTCAGGCGTTCAGGCTTATATTGAAGTGAAGCCAACTTACGGTTTGAGTGATGATCAAGTTATGCAGATGCTCTCTGATTCAATGACCTTTGCTGAAAAAGATATTGAAGCACGTATGTTAGTTGAACAACAAGTTGAAGCTAAACGTGTGATTGAAAACCTACAAGCCGCACTGCAAAAAGATGGACAGCAACTGCTTAATGAACAAGAATACGCCCAAATTACAGATGCCATTAATGAGTTAGCCACACTATCAGAGGCTGATGATTTAGAAGCGATTAAAGAAGCGATTCAAGCAATCGATAAATTAACGGATAGCTATGCGGAACGTCGCATGGATGTCTCAATTAAAGCTGCTTTAACGGGTCATACCGTTGACGAAATTTAAGCTAAGTTTAATAAAAAGAAAGGTTTTAAGATGCCAAAAGTTATATTTTTACCGCACGCCGAATTGTGTCCAGATGGGTTAGTTGCAGAAGCGGCTGATGGAGAAACAATTTTAGATGTTGCTTTAAAAAATCATATCCATATTGAGCATGCTTGTGAAAAATCATGTGCATGTACAACTTGTCACGTTGTTGTTCGTGAAGGTTTTGATTCATTAGAAGAAAGCGATGAATTAGAAGATGATATGTTAGATAAAGCATGGGGTCTTGAGCCAGAGTCTCGTTTAGGTTGCCAAGCTTGCTTGCAGGGCGAAGACTTAGTGGTTGAAATACCAAAGTATACGGTTAATATTGTTTCAGAAAATCATTAATTAAAGCGTTCGTTTACACCTAAATTAGATGAATACTGATATATAAATTTAGTTATATTTGAGGAGGAATCATGGAATTAAAATGGGTAGACTCTTTAGAAATCGCATTATCGCTAATCGAAAAATATCCGGAGCAAGATCCTCTGGCTATTCGATTTACTGATTTACGTGATTGGGTTGTCGCATTAGAAGACTTTGATGATAACCCAGAGCATTGTAACGAACGTATTTTAGAAGCAATCCAACTTTGTTGGATTGATGAGAATGATTAACAAAATCAATTAATAAACGCGAGCTAAGGCTCGCGTTTTGTCTATTTAAGGAATGTTATGAGTCAGCCATTTTTAGTCACTTTATCTGATAAAAAAGCGAATGAAGCGTGGGGCAATGAAGCGTTATTATCATTTGATCAACAACAAGCAACTATCCACATTGATTACCTTCAAGATGTGTTAGCTCAAGTGCAAAGCGCGGCTAGAAGATTAGATACGATGTCACTAGCGAAAGTTAAGTTGATTGGTGAACAATGGAATTCAGAATTATGCTGGGCATTTAGTAAAGGTTTCTATAATGCGAAAAATGGTGCTGATATTGAATTTCCTGAATTAGATGATGAGGCTATTTCAGCGCTAAAAACGAAAAAGCTGATCAGCGAGTGGGTTAGAGAAACTATTAATTTAGGACCTGCTGTTGTCACGCCAGAGGTCTTATGTGAAAAAGCTTGTCTACTTTTGGAGCAAATTTGTGCGGATAAAGTACCACTAAAATATAAATTGATTTCCGGCGAGCAATTGCTTGCTGATGGGTATGTTGGTATCTATGAAGTGGGGAAAGGCAGTGTTCACATGCCATGTATGCTGCAACTCGATTACAATCCAAGTGGCGATCCAGATGCACCTGTAGATTTCGCTTTAGTGGGCAAAGGGATCACTTTTGATTCAGGTGGTTATAGCCTTAAACCAAGCCAATCAATGGCCGCTATGAAATCTGATATGGGTGGTGCAGCAACAGTAACCGGCGCTTTAGCACTAGCTGCTGCGAATGGGTTACAAAAGCGTATTAAATTATATTTATGTTGTGCTGAAAACATGATTAGTGGCAAAGCCCTTAAATTGGGCGATGTGATCAATTATAAAAATGGTGTGAGTGTTGAAATTTTAAATACAGATGCAGAAGGGCGCTTAGTACTGGCTGATGGTTTGATCGCCGCTCAAGAAGATGGTGCTAAAAAGATCATCGATGCCGCCACTTTAACGGGGGCTGCTAAAATGGCTGTCGGCAGGGATTATAACTGTATATTAAGTATGGATGATGAGTTTACAGAGTCTGCGTTAGCATCTGCCAAAGAAGCAAATGAAAAATTATGGCGTTTACCTTTAGAAGCTTTTCATTTACAACAAATAAGTTCTCCATTTGCAGATATTGCTAATATTCACAGCGGTGGCGAAAGTATGGCTGGTGCATCTACAGCAGCTGCATTTCTTGCTAAATTTGTAAAACAGCCTGAGCAAAATTGGCTACATTTTGATTTGTCTGGTTGCTATCAGTTGGCTGCTAATGGACTGTGGGCCGTTGGTGGTAAAGGACATGGCGTAGAAACTATTACAGAGCTATTGTTAAAAGAAGAGAATTTAGAAAATTAATTAGTCAATAAATGAACAGCTTTAAAACCAACAACTCAATAGGTCGTTGGTTTTTTTGTCTCTATTTAATGGCGAAGCTAATACGACTGTTTATCCAAATAAAATCGATTGCTTAGCTTTTAATGTGATAAAAATAGTGCCATCAAAGCTTTTTCTAGACACTATCCAACACAAGTTAAACTTCAACGATTAGAAATCGAAATTAACACCCGCAAAGAACCCTGAAGTTTCTGCATCTAGATCAATCGTCAAATCATCATAGCCAACTAGGTCAATAGTTTGTGAACGATAACCGCCTTGGAGTTCGATATCAAAAGCCACTAACGAAAACTCATACTGTATACCTACAGAGTAATCTAACATGTCATTGTCTTTATATGTGACTCCACTGCCTTTAGCAAATAAGAAGATCGGTGTAGATGGAATACCAACTTCTGCTCCTAAATACAGATGAGGTAATGGACCATCAAAATCCTGCCATCCGATTGAGTCAACCCTCACCGAACCATCACTGAATTGACTCACTCCAACACCAGCATCAAAGGAGAGTATATCATTATCAAAAATCTCATAATAAAGCGTAAAATCATGCTTGGTGTATTTGTAATCATCGCCATCAACACCCGAGTACCCATATTTAACATTTGGTACCAGTGGGATAAAGTGTTCGATTGAAGCTTCAAAAGTATAAGCAATCTCATCATTATCTTCATCATGACCATTGCCTCTAAATGTTTGGTTTTGTTGCCAAGCATTAACTTCGATATCACCACCGATTAGCGTATCAGAAAAAACCGGTAGTGCAGCAGAAACGAGTAAACTCGCGAGTAATATATTTTTCATAATCCCTTCTTTTTTTATCAATATCAATTTGTTAGTTATATATTAAAGCTCAGAATAACACACAACCATGCTTAGATACTGAAAGTTACTCCTCGATTGGTTTAAACGTGCCAAGTTTGACTAAATGTTCATAAAAAATCTAATACTGGTCTACAAAGAGTGACAATCTATTTACCTACCGACTTTCAAGTTAATCCCCTTTTTACAATCAGAAAAAGCGAGATATCGATGCTAATGCGTTTGATTGTCAAAGTATGCGAAGCACCTTAATGGTACTTACGCTCCCTCAAATGCACTTAATTTGTTTCCAACTTCTCGAAATAAGTAAATTAATATTTAGTTATTATGTGGATCCGTCGTTATCTTATTGTTAATAAAAGGTTTGTTTTTGAATCGTGAGTTGATAGGTATTTGGTATGCAAGTTGCTATCGTTAATAAGTGACGCTTAAAAAGTCTGACCTATTACTACTGACGACTCTTAAAGGCCTTTTATTTATTAAGCTTTGTGGTTTTTATAAAAAGCGAAATAGTCATCTGTTCCCATCTACTAAATTTAGTTTGTTTTTATAAAAATTCTTAATAAGAGAGGATGAAAAGCATGAGTGAAATTTCTGATTTAATTTATCAAGTCGATGATAACCCATCAAATAAAGAATCATTTTATGCCGCAATGCAGCATGTATTAGCCAGTTTCGTCGGAATCATTACGCCTACTTTGATCATTGGTGGGGTATTAGGTTTAGGAAGTGAGATCCCTTATTTAATCTCTATGGCGCTAATGGTGTCAGGTGTGGGCACCATTATTCAAGCTAAAAGACCAATGGGGATTGGCGCAGGCATGATCTGTGTACAAGGTACAAGTTTTGCCTTTTTAAGTTCAGTGTTAGCCGCAGGGTTTATCGCCAAAGCAAATGGAGGCGGACCAGATGAAATACTGTCATTAATTTTTAGTGTCTGTTTATTAGGTGCTTTTGTTGAAATTGCAGTAAGCCAATTTTTAGTAAAATTAAAAAGAGTGATCACTCCTGTTGTGACGGGAACGGTGATCACAATTATTGGTATTAGTTTAATCAAAGTCGGCTTTACTGATTTAGCAGGCGGTCAATGGTTATTAACAAACAAGCCTGAATTCTTTGCTAGTTTTGAAAACCTATTTCTTGGTGTTTTAGTCATGGGGACGATTATTGTCGCACATAAATATGGGAATCAATGGGTTCGATTATCATCAATTATCATCGGTATGACTCTTGGTATGGCAGCAGCAATGATGATGGGGAAAGTTAACTTTAGTGCAATAAGCCAAGTTGATTCAATCATTAGCATACCTGTTCCATTCAAGTATGGTTTATCGTTTGATATTGCCGCTTTCATTCCGATTGCACTTATCTACTTAATAACTGCGATTGAAACTTCTGGCGATATTACTGCGAATTGTATGATATCAAAACAGCCTATAAAAGGTGAGTCATACCTTAAGCGTATTAAACAAGGCATTTTAGGTGATGGTGTAAATTCATTAATTGCAGGTGTCTTTAACACTTTTCCAAATACGACATTCAGCCAAAATAATGGTGTTATTCAACTAACCGGTATTGCGAGTCGATACATTGGTGTTTGGATTGGTGGAATTTTAATTGTAGTGGGGTTATTTCCTCATATTGGTGCTCTATTCAGAGCCGTTCCTAATTCTGTTTTAGGCGGAGCAACACTTATCATGTTTGGTACTGTTGCTATCGCGGGTATTAAAATATTAATGCACGTTGAATTGAATAGAAAAAATATGCTTATTTTGGCTGTTTCATTTGGTATCGGTTTAGGTGTGTTATTGGTACCTGATGTGATTAATACCGTTGCAGCTAACATCGGTGGTGATTTAGGCGCCATTATTAAAAGTATATTTGGTTCACCTATCACAGCGAGTGGTTTAACCGTTGTTTTATTAACTCTATTTTTAGGTGAGTATCCTGAAAAATATAATCCAATTATTCAGGATTTCCCAATCGAAGAAGAGCTTTCTAAATAAAAATCTAATTGTAAATAATAGTGTGAGCAACCAAACAAGGTCTAAAATGAACGTTTTATACCATTCT
>JAOFNL010000013.1 GCA_028041985.1 Psychromonas sp.
TATCGCTTTAGCACTTAAATCGACTTGTGAAGAGCTTGGTTGTTATTTAGGGCGATATAGAGGTGATGAGTTCGGTGTTTTAGTTAAAGGTGGCACTCCTGAAGATGCTCATGAAGTCGCTGAAAAATTACGTCTTGCTGTAGAAAAGTCTAGAACCGAGCATAAACACTCAAGTGTAAGTAATATTGTTACCTTAAGTATTGGATTATCAACTTTTTATCCAACATCGATGAAAACTGTTATAGAACAAGCGGGTAGTGCATTAGTTGGCGCGAAAACTGGTGGACGTAACAAAGTGTTAACTCATCTTGAACAGCCTTCAGAGTATTCTGTAGTAGAAGAATCTGATTTAGTTAGTAAATCTTCTAATGAACTATCTTCTGATACTGTTGTCGATAAAGCTCGTCAGCAACATAATACTGCTGAACAACAATCTGATTTCGTGGCTGATGTTCTGAAGAAAGAAGAAATGCTTAGAAAAGAAGAGATTAAAAAAGAAGAAGCTTTAAGAAAAGAAGAACTTGAAAAAGAAGCATTGAAAAAAGCAGAAGAATTGAAACAAGAAGAGCTTCGTAAAGAAGAAGAAAGAAAAAGAGAAGAAGAAATTATTCGTGAAGAAAAAGCCAGAAAAGACGCATTGGGTATGTATGATTATGACCAATACTTTTAGGTTTATTTTAGAATAAACATGATTCTATAAAATAACTCACTAAAAAATTTGCTGTAATATTGAACGATTTTAAGTTACTATATAGCATATAAAAAAATATTTGCTTTTAAATAAGTAAATAAATAAAAAATTAAACAAAGCGGGATTGAGGAGATACATATGGCACAAGGTAATCGAGCAGACGCAATCGAAAACAGATTCAACGTCGACACGAAAAGTGCAGATGCTGAAGGTGTTGTAAATATTAAAAAATATCAACAGTCTGAAGAAAAACAAACCTCTGAGTTGTCAGCCTTTGAGCAAGTAATGAAGCAAATGAATATTGCGGATCGAGAGAGTTTTGATAGCAAATTTGCTCAATTATGGAATGAAGCAAGTGACGATAAAGAATTGTTATCAGTCCTTATTTGTGAAATAGACTTTTTCGATGAATACAATGAAAATTATGGTCATCAGGCTTCGTCTTTCATGTTGCTGGTTATTGCATTAGCACTTAAAACTGCTTGTGAGGATCATGGTTGTTACTTAGCTCGCTATAAAGGCAATGAATTTGGGATCTTGATTAAAGGTTCTGATGCAGAGTCTGCAGTTCAAATTGCTGAAAAGTTACGCTATGCAGTAGAGAAAACACGTACTGAAAATAAATACTCCACTGTCGCAGATGTAGTTACAGTCAGTATTGGTGTTTCAAGTGTTTATCCGACTTCAATGCAGGTTGAAATCAAACAAGCGGGTAGTGCTTTGTGTACTGCAAAAATGTCTGGTCGCAATCAGGTTTCAGGTAACTTGAATGTACGTAATAATCAAATAAAAATTAATCGACAAGAAAAATTAAACAACAGAACAGAAATTCAAGAACACGGTCATAATCTAATTAATGAAATGGCTGCAATGAAAATAAATAATAAACGTGATTTTGATAATTACTTTGTTAACATATGGCAAGAATCTAGTGAAGATCAAGAACTTTTATCAATGTTCCTCTGCGAGATAGATTTCTTCGATGAATATGTCGCTAAATTTGGTGAAAAAGCCGCTGATGATATGTTGCTTGTGATTGCGATAGCATTAAAAGCAAAATGTGATGAAATCGGTTGTTACTTCGCTTATCAAGGTAATGCGCGTTTTTCTGTGATTATTCATGGTGGTAATGCAACTAAAGGTTTGAAAGTTTCTGAAGCGATGAAAACAGTGTTACAAGATTTGAAATTAGAACATTCCGAGTCTCCTGTTAAAGATATATTCACTATGAGTATAGGTTTATCGAATATTTTCCCAAGTGAATTGAACACTATGAAAATATTGGAAAGTAAAGTTCAAAGCGCTTTAAATGTCGCTAAATCAAATGGTTATGATCAAGTTGGTGTAGAAATATAACTTATTAACTTTAGCAATCAATACTGCCTAAAAAAAAGACTGCAATTGCAGTCTTTTTTTTATCTTATAAAAAGAGGGGATTTTTATAAATTATCTAAGTATTTTTCAGCATCTAATGCAGCCATACAACCCGTTCCAGCTGAGGTAATTGCTTGACGGTAAATGTGGTCTGAGACATCTCCAGCAGCGAATATCCCTTCTATAGAAGTCTGAGTTGCATTTCCCTCACTTCCTGTTTGTACTTTAAGGTAGCCATGATTCATTTCTAACTGACCAACAAACATATCGGTATTAGGTTTATGTCCAATAGCAATGAACACTCCCATAACAGCTAATTCTTCTGTTTTATCTGATAAAGTATCCTTAAGGCGTAAACCTGTAACGCCCATATCATCACCAAGCACTTCATCGAGAGTACGATCAGTATGTAAAATTATATTTCCGTTTTTAACTTTTTCATTCAGTCTATCAAGTAATATTTTTTCTGAACGGAAAGTCGTACGACGATGAATTAAATGCACTTCAGAAGCAATGTTTGATAAGTATAGTGCTTCTTCAACTGCAGTATTACCACCACCAACAACAGCCACTTTTTGGTTACGATAGAAAAAACCATCGCAAGTAGCGCATGCAGAAACGCCACGCCCTTTAAATGCTTCTTCTGAATCTAAGCCTAAGTAACGTGCAGAAGCTCCTGTTGCAATGATTAATGCATCACAAGTATAAGTGCCAGTATCACCTTTCAAAGTAAAAGGTGGTTTGGTTAACTCGACTTCATTAATATGATCAAATATGATTTCAGTATCAAAACGTAAAGCATGCTCTTTCATACTTTCCATTAAGCCAGGACCTGTCATATCAGCTGCACCACCTGGCCAGTTCTCGACTTCAGTTGTTGTAGTTAATTGGCCACCTTGTTGCATGCCTGTAATTAATACTGGTTTAAGGTTTGCTCGAGCTGCATAAACAGCTGCAGTGTAACCTGCTGGACCTGAACCTAATATTAATAGTTTGTGATGTATTGTTTCGCTCATAAAGTTACCTTAGAAATATTTGTATTAGCGGATTAATACCATTCCGCCCAACAACCTGAACATTATTGCTCGTTAAAAAAGTGTTTTTCTGCGTTGCATTCAATCGCAATAGCTAGCTATTACTCAATTATGCGCCTTGAACTACACCCTTTTTCCTTCGCAGTAATTGGTCATTTAATTAAACGGAATGGTATAAGTTTAACGCTATGCTAATTGATTAAAAAAATTGTTATTTATACTAAACTTTTGTTGACTAAATTTCAGTAAAAAAAAACGGATATTCCATAGGAATATCCGTTTCTATCAATAGGTATAGACTAACTGATTATAATGATGCCTTTACAGTGATGCTACTTGCATGATTACTTGCAAATGAACTTCCTGCTTGTTTTGTCGCTTTTGAAATTGCTAGGCGTTCAGTAGCTGCAACGATTGAAATTTCTTTAGATAAATCAAGTGGCTCAGAAATAGTCTTAACAGCATTAGAAGTAGATGTGCCTTTCGCAACAGTAACCGTACCAAATTGCTGACTTTTAGCTGTAGTCGGTGTATTTTGCTTTTTAACACTAACTTCTGCATCAATTGCCACTAAAGATTCGATTGGGCTTTCTTCAACAACTTCTTCAGATTGCACTATTGCTTCTTCAGTTTGTACTACTGGTTGCTCGGTTTTAGCTTCAACGTTATCTTCAACTGGTAATATTTTTTCAGCTTCCGTTATTTTAATTTCTTTAGCTATTTTTTGTAAGTTTTCAGCCGCTTCTTGAGGTGCTTTTACTTCAGGAATTTCATCAACAGTATTTGCAATTGAAACGGAAGGTTGAACTTCAACTTTTTCTTCTGTTTTTGTTGCTACTTCTACAGCTTCAGGGTATCGACTAGCAACTGCTTCAATTTGTTCTACTTTTTCATCATCTCGATTCTTATTACGTTGACCATTATTACGTAAATAACGAGATCGACGATTAGGAATCGATACTGGTGTATAAGCTTCATCTTTTGCATTTACTTCAGTTTCTGAAGAATCAATAACTTTAGTTTCTTCTACTGCATCGATTGGAGCTTCAACAGTGACTTTGACTTTGGCAGAATCTTTCTTTTGTACTTTTTCAGTTTTAACAACTTCAGCACCGGTTTCTACTTTTGGGGTAGGTTGTTTTGTTTCAACAGATTGAGATACTTCAGAATTAGTATTATCTACTTTATTCAATTCAGTTTCTGGTTGTTGAACACGTACTTTCTTACGCATATTACGTCGTTTGCGACGAGCAACAATAACTTCTTCATTATTATTTTGTGAAGGAGCTGCTTGAGTTGGATTATTAGTCGAAGTTTGCTTCGCTTCGTTGTCATATTTTTTAGCGGAAGGCTTGCGATTACTGCGGCGCTCATTTGTGCTGCTACCACTTTGTGTTGCCTTGTCACTGCGATTGTTACGATTGCGATTGCCTTTAGCATTGCGTGGATTACGTGTATTACGCGAAGGCTCTTTTTTAGGTTGAACTTTAGGTGTCGATTTTGCTTCTGGTTCAGTTTTAGATTCTTCACTGAAAAAGTTAGTCACTAATTGTGCAATAGTAGAAAAGATAGAGTTTTTCTTAACCGTTGCTTTAGTAGGTGCTTGTTGCTCAACTTTTGGTACGACACTTTCTTTTGGTGCACTGAATCCTGATAAAACAGGTTGTTCAATTTCTTCACTTTCTATTTGTGCAATATTAGGCACATATACAGTGTGTTGCTTTTCAAGTGCGTCGTAGTTGATGTCTTCTTTACCATCTTTACGAGTACGCTTAATTTCAAAGTGTGGTGTTAATAGATTTGCGTCTGGCACAATGTAAACTTCACATTTATGGCGATTTTCAATTTCAGCTACGGCTTTTCGTTTTTCATTAAGTAGATATGCAGCTACGGCAACAGGAACTCTAGCCTGTATTTGAGCAGTATTTTCTTTTAAGCCTTCCTCTTCGATTAAGCGTAAAATAGCGAGTGATAATGAATCGTTATCCCTAATCGTACCTTGGCCATGACAGCGAGGACAAACACGAGAAGCTGATTCACCTAAAGAAGGGCGGATACGTTGTCGAGACATTTCCATTAAGCCGAAACGAGAAATACGTCCAAGTTGAATGCGAGCTCTATCTTGGCGTACAGATTCGCGCATTCTATTTTCAACTTCACGTTGATGGCGAGCTGGTGTCATATCGATGAAATCGATAACCACTAAACCACCTAAATCACGTAAGCGTAGCTGACGAGCAATCTCTTCAGCGGCTTCTAAGTTAGTATTAAAAGCCGTTTCTTCAATATCCCCTCCACGTGTAGCACGTGCAGAGTTAATATCTATAGAGGTTAATGCTTCTGTTGGATCAATAACGATTGAACCTCCAGATGGTAAACGCACTTCACGTTGGAAAGCCGACTCAATTTGGCTTTCAACTTGATAATGTGTAAATAACGGGATTTCACCTTGGTATAATTTAAGGCGGTTGACATAGTCAGGACGAACCATTTCAATATGATTCTTAGCTAATTCAAACGTATTAGCATTATCGATAACAATTTCACCGATATCACGTCTTAAATAATCACGAATTGAGCGAACAATGACATTACTTTCTCTATGAATTAAAAAAGGTGCCGCTTTAGTTTTAGAAGCTTGATCAATCGCTTCCCAGTGATTGACTAGAACATTTAAATCCCATTCTAATTCTTCAGCTGATTTACCAACGCCGGCTGTACGAACTATAAGGCCCATACCTTGAGGCAATGTTAGGTTTGATAAAGCCGCTTTTAATTCTGTTCTTTCGTCACCTTCTATTCGACGAGATATTCCACCTGCTCGAGGATTATTAGGCATTAAGACAAGGTAACTACCCGCTAAACTGATAAAGGTCGTTAATGCAGCACCTTTGTTGCCGCGTTCTTCTTTTTCAATTTGAATAATAACTTCTTGGCCTTCTTTGATAACATCTTTGATGTTAGGGCGGCCTTTGAATGAATATCCTTCAGGGAAGTAATTTCGAGCAATCTCTTTAAGTGGTAAGAAACCATGGCGGTCTGCGCCATAATCTACAAATGCTGCTTCTAAACTTGCTTCAACACGTGTGATTTTACCTTTATAAATATTCGCTTTCTTTTGTTCGTGACCAGGACTTTCAATATCAAGATCATACAGTTTTTGCCCATCAACTAGGGCGACGCGCAACTCTTCTGCTTGAGTTGCGTTGATTAACATTCTTTTCATTTGTGAACTCTTGTTTTATTTTTTCGTTGTTTTTATATGTACTAACTGTTTTTTGCATGCTTGACCCCATGTCTGGTTTTACAATCTCTCGACTGGAAGTATTCTGGGGTGCGTTAAAAAGCGGCTACAAAGATGTTAAATATTGTTTATTTTTCATCTCAGCGTTACATTCTAATCATTTAATTTGCTTTCAATAATTGCTATGCCTACCAGCGATTTTATTTTTTTAAATTCACGAGGCATTAACTCTGTTATTGTCGCACTTATAACTACTTACAAGCAACAAAGTTTTTACATATTCTCTGATTAGGCGTGATAAACTTAACGAATGGAACAGATAAATCACTCAGTACGCATTATTGACATTGCTCAAGAAAATGCACAACAACGTATCGACAACTTTCTTCGTCTACATTTGAAAGGTGTGCCTAAAAGCATGATCTATCGAATAGTAAGGAAGGGAGAAGTTCGTGTTAATAAAAAACGCATCAAACCTGACTATAAATTGCAGGTTGGCGATAGCGTACGTATACCTCCGGTAAAAGTTGACCAAGAGAACGCGTTGCCATCACCTAAATTGAATAGCATCAAAGACCTTGAATCTGCCATTGTCTATGAAGATGATGGTTTGATTATTCTAAATAAACCCTCTGGACTTGCTGTTCATGGTGGAAGTGGTTTGGATTTTGGAGCCATTGAAGGGCTTAGAGCTCTGCGACCTGATGCTCGATTCTTAGAGTTAGTACATCGTTTAGATAAAGCAACGTCAGGTTGTTTGTTAATTGCCAAAAAACGCAGTGTGTTACGTGCATTACATGAACAACTTCGTCAAAAAACAATGAAGAAGCAATATTTTGCTCTAGTTAAAGGTCAATGGGATAAAAAAGACCGTTTAGTGCGTGAGCCATTATTAAAAAATGCGCAAGATTCTGTGGTTAAAGTGAGTCCACTTGGTAAACCATCAGAAACTAATTTTAAAATTATTCAGCGTTACGAAGGTGCAACGTTGGTGGAAGCTAGTCCTATCACTGGTCGTACTCATCAAATTCGCGTTCATAGCGCATGCAAAGGCCACAATATCGCTTGTGATGAACGTTATGGCAATAAAGAATTTGATACATCAATGAAAGCTTTAGGATTGAATCGGTTATTTTTACATGCCGCACATATTACTTTTTTTCACCCTGTTTTAGAAAAAGATATGACTGTCAGTGCGCCGCTTTGTCCTCGTTTAGAACAATTGTTAGACAAGTTAACCAGAAGCTAATATGAAATATAAACTCATCATTTTTGATTGGGATGGAACCTTAATGGATTCCATCGATAAAATTGTACTGTGTTTACAACAAGCAGCAATACAAGAAAAGCAAATAATACCTAATGAACAAGCGATTAAGAATATTGTTGGTTTGAGTCTATTGAAAGCCATGCAACAGTTATTCCCAACTTTATCATTACAAGAACAAGAAAGTTTAGTCGAAGCATATCGTAACCAATATAATAAACACCACCATATAGATACGCCATTTTATGAAGGTATTGGAGATCTGTTATTGAGCCTAAAATCTGAAGGTTACCTATTAGCCGTTGCTACTGGTAAAGGGCGTAATGGCCTTAATCGCATGATTGAAAAAACTAATACAGGTCATCTATTCTCAGCCACTGTTTGTGCTGATGAAGCACACTCTAAACCTGATCCTTTAATGATTACTTTATTGTTAGAGACATTGGGTCTAGAGCCTTCTCAAGCAATAATGGTCGGAGACTCGAGTTATGATTTAGAAATGGCAAATAATGCTGGAGTAAATTGTATTGGTGTAAGTTATGGCGTGCATAGTTCAGAGACACTTGCGTTATCTAATCCTGTTGCGATTGTAGATAGCTTAGTGAAGCAATTGCATCATTATATATAGTTTGTGTGTATATTTTATTAGTGTTATTTGTAGATTGTTAAAAGGGTAAATTATGTTTAGTGAATATATTAAATTAACTGGCCGTGGTGAAAAAGGCCGACGTTCATTAACGATGATTGAAGCTGAAAATGCGTTAACAGACTATTTAAATGGTGAAGCAACTTTGTTGCAGTTAGCCGTATTGTTAATGCTTCAACGTGTACGTTGTGAAACGCCTGAAGAAGCAGCTGGTTACATTACTGCTTTACGTACTCGGGTGCCTAATGAATGGAAGTCTTTGCCAACGGACTTAGATTGGCCATGTTTTGCTGGTAAAAAAAGACAGCCACCTTGGTTGTTATTGGCTGCTAAACTACTCGCCGCTGATGGAGTTAAAATCTTATTACACGGACATTTGAGTGTGGATTTGATCAAATATCAAGTTGAATCTGCATGCCCGTTATTAAATATAGTTATAGCTGAAAGCCCTGAAAAGGCTAAAATAGCATTAGAAAAAGATTCACTTGTCTATGTTCCTCTATCTGCATATTGTCCTGAATTAATTGATCTTTTGGCATTACGCGAGCAGGTTGGGTTACGCACACCGCTCAATACGGTTGCTCGTAGTATTAATCCAAGTGATGCGCCTTATAGTATCCACGGTGTTTTTCATAAAAGTTATGAAAAAATCCATGCACAAGCTGCGTTATTAAATAATGAGCATAGTATTATTGCTTTTAAAGGTGAGGGTGGTGAGAGCGAAGTTAATCCACGTGTTTCTACGCTTGCTTGTGGTGTGGCTCAAATTAATGGTAAAGCTGAATATATTGAGCAAGATTGGCCAACCTATTTAGAAGATTTTACTGGTGCGCATACTGAAGTTTCTGCGGAATATTTATTAAAAGTTTGGAACAGAGAATTAGAGGATGAATATGGCGACGCGGCTGTGATAACAACAGTGGCTATGGTGTTAAAACAAATGCATCCTGATAATTCTCAAGAAGATACATTAAAAAAAGCGAAGCGGATGTGGGAAGAACGTAGTCTGTAAACTTGATGTTTTTATTCGTTTAATAAAAAGGAAGCTTATTGCTTCCTTTTTTATGACCCTATAAAATTTCTGTTATTATTCTATTTATTCTTGAGGTAACTGATCCTTTGGAATTTTTCTGATTTGAATAATAATACCGAATAAAGGGTGATCTAAATAATGGATCTCTTCACTACGTAAACGTCTATTCTGGTCAAATAGCGTTTCTGTTACTACTGTTTTGGTTTCTGCTTTTACAGGGATGATAGATTCTTGTGCAACTACTTCAACGGCTTGTGAATTTTCACTATCTGTCACCTCTGTCTCCATCACTGTTACTTTATTGCTCCTAATTGTTTTCTCTGTTTCAGTTCTTACAATTAATTGGCTTTCTACGTGTAGATAATGCTCTACATAGATTAATAAGTTGCCATCAATTTCATAGAGATCTTGAATGATATTTTTATTTTCAACTTCTGCTAAAAGTTCAAGCTCCTCCTTTGACTGAATATTAGTAATTGTCTGGGAGTTATTCTCAATCTCACTCTCTGAAGTAATAAAACTTTTATAAGATTGTTGTTTTTGTAGTTCGAGTATTTCTTCTTTATAGAGATCTAATGCGTAGTTTTCACCTGCAAAAAGATGAATAGGTAAAGCATTTTGCTTATTCTGAACTGGCATACGCCATACTGCGTGCATCAGGGGATTAAATGCAGAATGTCTGGTTAGACTTGTTGCTTGCTCTTTTAATTGTAAATACGAGGTATCTAGCAGTTCCAAGCGATGTCCACCCCTTACAATCTGACTGTAAGTAATTTGTACCGGATTTTGTTCATGTAAGCATGTTGAATCAGGTAAGCAATCAATGGCTGGCTCTGCTTTAAAAACTTCAAGACGTTCACGTTGTTTTAAGTAAATATCGTTTTGATCTAGTTGCTCACCGATTGTTTGAACATCGACATTTCTTTTAAATACTAATAATTCGACTTCAAACCAACGGTCAGAGGGCGCAGCTTGTGTATTCAGAGAGCATGAAACCGCAATGATGAATGGTAAAATATAGCGAAAATTCAAAAGGGTATCCTTTTTATAATACTATCGGTATTTAGCCGATGAGTATAAGTTATTTAATAGGGTGTAATTTAAAGCTATCCAGTAATTGTTTCAACCAGTTTAGGCGTTCTGCACTATTTTCTAGTTCTTTAGTAAATTTTAGTTTACTTGGCCCGTCTAGTTTAAAGGTGTTCGGTTGTGTTTGTAACAGTGACACTAAGAACATCGGATCTACTTTCGAATGTTCGGTAAATGTCACTGCACCACCCAAAGCATGCGCTTCGATACGTGCAATCCCCAATTTTGAACAGCGTTGTTTAATCGATGTTACTGCGATTAAATTTTTAGCAGAATCAGGCAATAGACCAAATCTATCGATTAATTCAACTTGAATCTCATTTAACTCATTTGTGTTTTTACTATTCGCGATACGTTTATAAAGTGATAGTCGCATATTCACATCAGGAATGAAATCATCTGGTATTAACGCGGGTATTCGCAATTCAACTTCCGCTTGTGTTGCAAGTAGATGCTCTAAACTAGGCTCTTGTCCATTACGCAGTGCATCAACGGCTTGATTAAGCATATCCATGTACAAATTAAAGCCGATGCTAGTAATTTGACCAGATTGTTCATCACCCAATAACTCACCTGCACCACGAATTTCTAAGTCATGTGTTGCAAGTGTGAATCCTGCTCCTAAGGTATCTAATGAACCTATTGCTTGAAGACGTTTTTTAGCGTCTTTAGTCATTAGTTTTGGAGAAGGGGTTAATAGATAGGCATAAGCCTGGTGATGAGAACGACCAACTCGACCACGTAATTGGTGTAGCTGCGCAAGACCTAAGTGGTCAGCTCGGTTTATTATGATTGTATTTGCTGTTGGAATATCAATCCCTGTTTCGATGATTGTTGTACAGACAAGTACATTCTGACGTTGATGGTAAAAATCTGACATGATACGTTCAAGTTGTTGCTCATTCATTTGACCATGCGCTGTAGATATTCTTGCTTGTGGCAATAATAATTGTAAATCAGCCGCTGCTTTATCTATTGTTTCAACATTATTATGTAAGAAATAGACCTGACCACCGCGCATAATTTCACGGGTAATGGCATCACTTATGGTTTGATCTGTCTTTTGCTGAATAAAGGTTTTTACTGCTAAGCGTTTAGCTGGTGGAGAAGCAATAATGGACAAATCACGCATACCATTCATGGACATATTTAAGGTTCGTGGAATAGGAGTTGCGGTTAATGTTAAAATATCGATTTGAGCACGAAGACGTTTTATTTTCTCCTTTTGTCGAACACCAAAGCGATGTTCTTCATCAATGATTAATAATCCTAAATCAAAAAATTTAATATTATCATTCAATAACCTATGTGTTCCGATTAAAATATCTATTTTGCCATCGGCTGCTTCTTGCAAAATTGCTTTTTGTTCCTTAGCCGTTTTGAAGCGAGATAAGACTTCAACGCGTACAGGCCAATTTGCAAATCTATCACGGAAATTTTCAAAATGCTGTTGAGCTAGCAAAGTTGTTGGCACAAGTAAGGCCACTTGTCGCGAATTATCTGTCGCCATAAAGGCGGCTCGCATAGCCACTTCAGTTTTACCAAAACCTACATCACCACAAACCAGTCTATCCATCGGTTGTGATGAGCACATATCTGAAATGACTGAGTTAATAGCTAACGCTTGGTCGTGTGTTTCTTGAAAAGGGAAATCATCACTAAATGCTGCATAATTGGCTTTATTAAATTGATATTTAAAGCCTTGCTTCGCTGCTCTTTGGGCATAGATTTCAAGTAACTCTGCTGCAACATCACGTACTTTTTCAGCTGCTCGTTTTTTTGCTTTTGCCCAAGTGTCATTACCTAATTTACTAATAGGGGCTGTTTCTACATCGCTACCACTGTATCGTCCGATCAAATGTAATGAGGTGACCGGCACATAAAGCTTGTCTCCACGCAAATATTCCAGAGTAACAAACTCATTAATACTACCCGAGACTTCAATGGTTTGAAGTCCCAAGTAACGTGCAACACCATGATCTATATGCACCACAGGTTGACCTACTTTTAACTCTGCTAAATTACGTACTATATGTTCAGAACTTTCTTCGCCTTGATTGTTTTTATCTTGACGTCTGCGTTGGGTTATTTTATTACCTAATAATTCTGTTTCAGTAATAAAAGCAAACTGGCTATCAATAATTAAAAAACTTTTTTCAACACGGCTAACCGTAATAAATACTTTGCCTGTTTTGCTAATACATTCACTGATATTGGCTGCTGATTTTATATTTAGTTTGAGAGGATGTAATAATTCTAACAGAGCTTCTTTACGACCAGCTGACTCAACGCTAAGTAATACTTTTCCATCAAAATCCTGAATGAATTTGTTAATGTTGCTTAGTGGTGTTTTGTCTTTATGATGGATTTTTATATCAGGTAATGTGGTCAGAGGTAAATTGGTTTTCCCTGCTTTTGGCACAGCAAAAGAAGGCAGTTGCAGCTGATATTTAGGAAATTCATTTAATCGCTGAAAGCATTGTTCTTGTCGTAAATAAAGTGCAATAGGTTGCAACAACGGACGTAATAGGTCGACACCGCGTTCTTCAAAACGATGCTCTATGGTTTTCCAAAAATCATTAATTGCTGAATTTATATCTCCAACAATACATAAACGTGTCTGTTTAGGAAAATAATCAAACAGGGTTGCCGTTTCGTTAAAGAAAAGCGGTAGATAATATTCAATACCAGCAGGCAAGTTAAATTGTGAAATCTGTTGGTATATAGAATCAGGCCCAGTACAGGCTTTTGCTGGAAATTTTTCACTATAAGCCGTTTTAAAGTTATTAATTGCTTCTTTATCTGTTGCAAACTCATGTGCCGGTAACATTTGTATTTGTTTAATGGTGGGTAATGAGCGTTGTGTTTCCGTATCAAATGGACGAATTGAATCAACTTCATCATCAAAAAAGTCAATGCGGAAAGGCGTGTCACTGGCCATTGGGTAAACATCTAACAAGGAACCTCGTGCACAAAACTCGCCATGTTCTTGTACTTGATCAACAGAGTAATATCCTGTCTCTTGTAATTGATCACGTAGTTGTTGTAGTTCTAATTTTTGTCCTGTTTTTACTAATAAAGTATGCTGTTTTAAATAACTAGGCGGCGCTAAACGTAATAACAGGGTCGTAACTGGCACAATCAAGATGCCGTCTTTCATTAAAGGTAACTGATATAAAGTTTCTATACGTGTAGAAATAATATCTTGATGAGGTGAAAAATGATCATATGGTAAGGTTTCCCAGTCTGGAAATAAATTAACCTCAAATCTATTTTCTGCAAAATAAAGCAATTCTTGATGTAATTTAATCGCGCTTGGTGTGTCATTGACGATAACAACTAACGGAGATTTTTGCGGATTAGCTTGAGCACATTGACTGATAACAAAGCTTTGGCTACTGCCCACTAAGTTAGCGAGTTGTTGTGTGTCGGTTGATGATTTTAAGGGTTGTATTTCAAGTAAGTTATTCATATTATAAACTTTGTATTATCTCTTTGGGGAGGTGATAACGTTATATTTTGCAAGATATTGAGTATGACATCTTTATTACTTCAGTTGAAGTTTAACCCTTCAATTCTCGCTGTTTCGCTCTGTCTTTAAGTTGCTGTGATTGGATATGTAAGCTTGCTCTAATTAACAATTCGCGATCCTGCTCTCGGATAAAGGTGTAACTAAACATACATGCCGCTTCTGTTACCTCTGTTACCGTGGCATAACAATATATTGCAGAGGATTCTTCTGGTAAAAATATTTTTACCCTTGCTAAGTTTCCTAATTTCCAATCATTTGTGGCTGATATTAATAAACCGCCAGCGCTAAATTTTTCCGTTTTATAACGAAATTGAACTTCGTCTTGTTGTGTGAGTACATAACTCAATAATGTATTAATTTTTTGGTTTTGAGCTTGTAAGTAGTTCCAAAGCGCTTGCGTACTTTCACTATTTAGTTTTAACGGTGCAAGAATACTTGCGTCTGCTTGAGCAAGATCACTCGCCATTCTAAATGGACCAGGGATCTCAATTTCAAAGGAAGTTTGATCACTTGGCAGTTCCGATTCATCAATAGGATGTAAATTGATGGAAAGTGCATATTGGACTAAAAAGTATTCATTGTTATTCATATCTACAACCAAGTCGTTATTGTGTGAGAGAGAAATACCATTTAAAGGAGTTTTGTCTGTCTAAGCGAATAAAGATACATTAGAATGCGACGTATTAAAATGTAATCAATGAGTTAAGTAACTATTCTAGCCCTATTTATTGTGAATGTTAGTCGTTGCACTGATTTGGTCAACAATCAGACTCATTAAAGGCTTATGTCATAAAAGGTAACTATGTTTTATCCTTTAAGTGTATTTATCGGTTTACGCTATACAAAATCGAAACGTAATAACCAATTTGTCTCGTTTGTTTCTTTATTTTCAACTGGTGGCATCATTTTAGGTGTTTTAGCATTAATTACTGTGTTATCGGTAATGAATGGATTTGAAGGTGAGTTAAAACAACGTATTCTTGGTGCTATCCCTCATGCAAAATTAAGTAACCAAGTGCAAACTATTGATAATTGGCAACAGAGAATCGATGCAATTCCATCTGATCCTTTAGTCACTGCAATAGAACCTATGATCACTACCGAAGCAATATTACAAAGCTCAAGTAACCTACAGGGTGTTTTAATTGAAGGTATCTACCCTGAAAAATACAAGAGTAATACAGTCAAAGACAGTATTTATATTGGCGTGCTTGATGATTTAGAAGCAGGTGCATACCGCATCATAATTGGTTCTCAATTAGCTTCACAGTTAAATGTGATGGTAGGCGATAAAGTGAGAGTCATTTCGACCAGAGGAGCCCGATATACACCTATTGGACAAGTCCCTAGCCAACGTAATTTTACAATTACCGGCATATTTGACGTTGGCTCTGATGTTGATAGCCATCTCATCCTAATGAATATAGAAGATGCAGCACGTTTAATTCGCATACAAACGGATCAAGTCAGTGACTTAAGATTTTATTTTACGGATCCTTTTGCTGTTGAGTCCTGGCAATATCCTCCCCTTGAAGCGGATGAAGTTATGTTAGATTGGCGCAGTACACACGGTGAATTATTTGCGGCGGTAAAAATGGAAAAAAATATGATCTGGTTACTGCTGTGTTTAATTATTGCGGTCGCTGCATTTAATATTCTTTCGTCTTCTGTCATGGTTGTAACCGATAAAAGTGCTGAAGTCGCCATATTAAAAACGTTGGGCATTCAGGCGCATACGATAAATTTCATCTTCATTATTCAGGGGGCTTTTAGCGGTATTATCGGTGCATTATTAGGTACCGGTCTAGGTTTGTTATTAAGTACCTATATCAATGAAGTGATGTCATTTTTAGGCTTACACCTATTATCCAATGCATCAGGCGGTGCGAGATTATTGCCTGTTGTGCATGAACCTATGCAGATCGTGTTGATTATGTTTGGTGCCATGTTATTAAGTTTATTAGCCACTTTATATCCTGCCTATAGAGCAGGCAGAGTTAGCCCTGTTGAGGCATTAAGATATGAATAATTCGATTATAGTTTGTCATGATTTAAGTAAAGTTTACCAAGAGGGTAAATTACAAACACCTGTACTACATGGGGTAAATTTAGCCGTTAATAAGGGCGAGTTACTTGCGATTGTTGGTACATCTGGTTCAGGTAAAAGTACATTGTTACATTTACTTGGGGCATTAGATTCACCAACCACAGGTGAAGTTATTTTTGATAATAATAATATTCATAAATTATCATCCAAGCGACAAGCTAAGTGGCGTAATCAAGAGTTAGGTTTTGTCTATCAATTCCATCATTTATTGTCAGAATTCACTGCGTTAGAAAATGTCGCAATGCCATTATTAATAGCTGGTGAAGCAATAAAAGTCGCTGAAGAGAGAGCAACGAAATTGTTAAACCGTGTCGGGTTAAGTACTCGTATTGCTCATCGACCAGCAGAGTTATCGGGCGGTGAAAGACAGCGTGTAGCGATTGCTCGCGCATTAATTAATAACCCTTCCTTAGTGCTTGCGGATGAGCCAACGGGTAATCTCGATGAGAAAAGTGCGGAGTCGGTTTATCAGTTGTTGGTTGAATTAAATAAAGAGTTGGGTACTGCGTTTATCGTCGTCACACATGATCAAAAATTAGCGAATAAATTAGACAGACAGTTGTATATGAGTAACGGCATATTGCAGGATACGCCATAATGTTTAGACCTTTATCGTTATTTGTTGGCTTACGTTATAGCCAAGCTAAACACAAAAATAAGTTTGTTTCGTTTATTTCAATGGCTTCTATTTTCGGTATTATTTTAGGTGTTGCCGTCTTGGTGGTTGGTCTTTCAACCATGAATGGTTTTGAAAAAGCATTAAGAGATCAACTTCTATCGGTTATTCCTCATGCAGAATTAGAAGTGGTCACTGGTGATTTCGAAAACGAAAGCCAAATACTATCTCAAATTAGAGCGCATCCTGGTGTTGCAGGTGCTAGCCCTTATATTGTGCTGAATGCTTTACTGCAAAATAATATGTATATGAAAGCTTTGCAGATGAGAGCAATCTCTCCTGAGACAGAAACGCAAGTAACTTCAATCGAACAATATATACAGCAAGGTGGTTGGGAATTATTATCTGCATCTGAAAATAGCATTATTTTAGGTGAGCCTGTTGCAAAATTGTTGAATCTCAACGTGGGAGAAACTGTCTCGTTGCTATTACCTCAAATTGGAACGACTAAGCTTAAGGCGCCGCGTAAATTTTCTTTTGAATTAACAGGCACTTTCAAAATGGGGGGGCAAGTTGACACAACATTAGGTTTTATCCACATCAACAAAGCGAAAGAAATATTAGATCTTGAACATGCAACAGGGATCGCTTTTAAAGTAGATGATGTATTAAACGCGCAAGTCATGTCTCGAGAAGTTGGTTATAGTCTCCCTGTTTATATCTATATTAAAAGTTGGATCACAAGCCAGGGGTACTTGTATCAAGATATACAGATGGTTAAATCATTAATGTACGTTATTTTATTATTAGTGGTGGCAGTCGCTTGTTTTAACATTGTATCGACTTTAGTCATGGCCGTTAATGAAAAACGTGGAGATATAGCGATTTTAAAAACAATGGGGGCGAATAAGTGGTCTTTGCGCGCTATTTTTATTGTGCAAGGTGCATTTAATGGGTTAGTAGGTAGTGTATTAGGTGGCGCACTCGGTATTTATTTATCACTTAATTTGAGCCGATTTTTTAGTGCATTTGAACATTTTATTGGGCGAAAATTAATTTCTGGTGATATTTACTTTATCGATTACTTACCTTCACAGATTAATTACCAACAAGTCTTTATTATAACGATGATTGCTTTTGCAATGAGTATTATTGCGACTATTTATCCTGCTTGGACTGCTAGTAATATAGATCCTGCTAAAGAATTAGGCTATAGCCATTAACAATCTAATTCAGCTGATAGAGCGTTATTTTAACGCTCCATTGTCTGCTAACAATTGATATAACGATTCTGATATTAAACGGTAACCTTGCGCATTAGGATGAACTGCATCGCTGCGTAACTCTGTTTGCTTTAAGATATGTTTAATAATTTCATTTTCTACTGGAATATTGTATTCCTTTGCCAACTCGCTATATTCTGTTATGTCGGGGAGAAATAATGAGGCTCCTGGAACAGAAACAAGTACGACTTGAATTTCTCTCTCTTGCGCCATTGTAATCATGCTTGCTAGATTTTGTTTCATGGTGGATAGGCTTTGTTTTTTAAGTATATCATTGCCTCCATGACATAAAATTAATAGTTGTGGTTGATACTCATCTAACGCTGATTCTAATCGTTTTAAGCCTGCATCACTTTTTTCCCCACTAACTCCAGCATTAATGACCTCAATATTTAATAACTGGCTAAGTTGTGCTGGATAACTTTCATCAGGTTTTGCTCCATAACCAAAAGTTAAGCTGTCACCAAAGGCTAAAATAGGTTGTTTACTATTTAGTGGGGTAAGGAATTCATTGTTACCACAAGCACTGAGTAGCAAGGAGCATAGTATGCTTAATATTACTTTCATGATTCCACCATATTTATATTAATCACGTTAAAATAACTTATTTAATGTAATTGATATTATACAAATTTTAGATAAAAAAAAGCGCACATGAAGTGCGCTCGTTAAGAATGATGCTAAAGACTAATCGTCTAAAATACCTAGAATAGATAGTAAGTTAACAAAGATATTGAAGATGCTTAAGTATAAAGAAACAGTTGCTCGGATATAATTAGTTTCTCCACCGTTAATTATACGGCTGGTATCAAACAAGATAAAACCTGACATAATTAGTACAACAACACTGCTAATCACTAATTGTAATAATGGGATTTGTAAAAAGATATTTGCAATAATCGCAACTAAGATCGCAATCATACCAGCCATTAAAAAGCCGCCCATGAACGAGAAATCTTTACGCGATGTTAATACATAAGCTGATAAAGCAAAAAAGATGATTGCTGTAGTACCTAATGCTTGCATGATGAGAGCAGGGCCGTTTGGTATCGCTAAATAGTGATTTAGCATATTACCAAGTGATGCTCCCATTACACCTGTAAACATAAATACCCAAAATAAACCTTTGCTTGAATCCGCTGTTTTTTGAACAACAAATAACAAACCAAATCCAACTAGCATTAAAACTAATGACATCATTGAACCAATGCCAACCATAGTTGCAATAGTTGCTGTTAATGCACTAAAGGCTAAAGTCATACCTAATAGCATATATGTGTTTTTTAATACTTTATTAATTGAAACTCCAACACCGTGTGTTTGAGTATTAATAGAAGAATTCATGTGTAACTCCAGTTTTATTAGTGGTTGTTTACAATATCATAACATGAGATTTTTACTTGTGAATCATTTTTACACAAGAATACTGTAAAGAATAAAATATGATTAAATGCCTACAGAAAATTCATTAAATGATGATCAAAGCTTAATTCAAGTGAAAAAACAAAGGCACTTTGCAGTGCCTTTAAATTTTAGTGTATAAATACAATTTATTTAGCAGCCTCGATAATGCCAATAAACTCTTCAACAATAAGTGCCGCTCCACCAACTAAACCGCCATCAATATCTTTTTGTGCAAACAACTCAATTGCGTTATTGGCTTTGACACTTCCACCGTAAAGAATTTGTACTTTTTGTGCGACGGATGGGTTTTGAGGTTTTAACCAAGCTCGAATATGAGCGTGGACTTCTTGTGCTTGTTCAGAAGTCGCTACTTTACCTGTGCCAATCGCCCAAATAGGTTCATAAGCTATTACTGCATTTTCAAAAGCTTCTATACCCGCCACATCGATAACCGCTTTCAGTTGCGCTTCAAGTACTGAAAAGGTTTTATCGGTTTCACGTTCTTCTGGAGTCTCGCCAATACAGAGAACTGGAATCAAACCATTTGCTTGTGCACAAACGAATTTAGCCGCAACAACGGCGTTGGTGTCATTATGGTGTTGACGACATTCAGAATGGCCCACTAAACTGTATTTTGCGCCAAACTCTTTAGCCATTAAAGGAGATGTTTCGCCTGTGAAGGCTCCTGAAACATTTGTACTGATATCTTGAGCACCAAGTTCAATACGGCTTCCGTTGATATTATTAGCAACATGATCAATAAATATAGCAGGAGGGCATACAACCACGTCAACATTAGTCGTCGTGTTTGCAGCTTCTTTAATACCTTTGATTAATGCAGTGATAGAATCTTTCGTGCCATAAAGTTTCCAGTTGCCCATTACAAGAGGTGTTCTCATGTTTGACTCCATTATTTTATTAAAACTAAGTGAGTGTCGAAATTTAGCGATTAAAATAATTATAACGTTAAACTTACCATTTATTTTAATATTTTTGTAACAAAATTAGTTAAATGACTGATTATATTATTTAAAAAGTAGACTCAAGTAACTGTAATGATGAATTATATTCACTGCAATTTAACAAAACTATTAATTCTCTATCTACTGCATCAATAACAGTTTAAAAGTAAATTAACTCTATACTTCTTAATAATGCACTTTATTTTTATATAATCAATTATTTATTGTTGCAATAAAAAATCATAGCTAAGATTATTTAATTACAAAAATCTAAATGTAACGGTTAGGGCCTTTAAAATATAAGGAGATGAATAATATTGCGCAGTTATTCAGTTGCAAAAGGGGCTCGACGAGTTAGAAAATAAGTTTATATTTATAAAATCTTATAGCAAAGAGATGCTATCACTCTGTATTTGAACAATATACAGAAATGTATGCTTCATATGCTGAGCTATAGGACAAAATCTTACTTGTTTAATAACCAAACATCATTTTTTCTCTAACATCATCAGACCATCCGGCTTGCTTAAGCTTGCCTTTAATACTGTCTTTTATCGGACTTAATCGTGCTAAATCTACTTTCAGTAAGCAATATAATAATACCATTCCGCCTAACAATCTGATCATT
>JAOFNL010000130.1 GCA_028041985.1 Psychromonas sp.
ACGTGATTGCTATTAGCATCAAAATTAAGAAATATTTGCTAACATATTCCCTGAAAGCGACCGAAATCAACGTTAAATGGTGGCTAATATTACTCAGCCACATCAGATTTCATAAAAAATGTTGAATTTATTCTTTTAGCATTGAAATCGTATTTTTTAAGGCCGCAATAAAGACCTGTGCTTCATCCAAGCTATTATAGATTGAAAATGAAACTCGCACGGTTCCCGTACAATTAAGTTCGTTCATCAATGGCATCGCACAATGGGTGCCACTCCTGACTGCAATTCCTTGCGCATCTAATAACATCGCAATATCGGTATTATGCTCACCTTTTACCACAAAACTAATTGCACCAGCTTTACTTAAGCCCTTGGCAAAAACCTCAACCTCAGGTAATTGTTGTAAGGCATTTTCAGTAAAGTTGATCAGTGATGATTCGTATTGTTTGCAAACGTTCAAATCGAGTGAATTTAAAAATTCAATGGCCGCACCTAATCCAACCGCACCCGATATATTCGGCGTTCCCGCTTCATACTTAAAAGGTAACTCATTGTAAGTTGTTTGATCAAAAGCCACTGTTTTGATCATTTCACCACCAACTTGCCATACTGGCAGTTGATCTAATAAATCATACTTACCATACAGCACACCAATACCGGTTGGCCCGAATAATTTATGACCTGAAAACAGGTAAAAATCACAACCTAATTGTTGTACATCAACATCAATATGCGCAACCGCTTGAGCACCATCAATAATGACTTTCGCGCCATGTTGATGTGCTAAATCAATCATCTGTTTAATTGGATTAACAATCCCTAAGG
The DNA here is from genome assembly GCA_028041985.1 of Psychromonas sp. Lineage (GTDB taxonomy): Bacteria > Pseudomonadota > Gammaproteobacteria > Enterobacterales > Psychromonadaceae > Psychromonas. The sequence continues at coordinate 826 of JAOFNL010000130.1, forward strand.
CGTTGGAAACATGCGCGATGGAAACAATTTTAGTGTTATTTGACAGTAAATTTTTATAGGCTTTCATATCCAATGCCTGCTCATCAGTTAATGGAATAACTTTAATGACAGCACCGGTTTGTTTCGCAAGTATTTGCCAAGGCACGATATTCGCATGGTGCTCTAGCGCAGTTATCAGGATCTCATCACCGTGATTAATTTGCTCAGCAAAAATATTCGCTAATAAATTAATACCTTCGGTTGTGCCTTTTGTCCAAATGATCTCTTCTGAGCGTTTGGCATGAATGAATTGCTGTACTTTAACGCGACTTTCTTCAAAAAGGCGTGTTGATTGATTACTTAAGGCATGGCTAGCACGATGCACATTCGCGTTGCTTTGTTGATAATAATCACAAATAGCATCAATGACCGATTGTGGCTTTTGAGTCGTAGCTGCATTATCTAAGTAGACCAGAGAGTGGTCATTTACTTTTTGTGCAAGGATGGGAAATTGACGACGTAATTGTTCAATATAATCGGCTGAACTCAACGGAAACCTCAACACAGGGGAATGATAACAAAGAGATGATGAAGCTAGAAATTAACAGTTAACCTCTAGCCTATCAACATTAAAGATTCTGATTACGACCTTCAACCATTAAACGTTTCATTTCACTCACGGCAACAGAAAAGCCATCAATCAATGCACGAGCAACGATAGCATGACCAATATTTAGCTCAATAATTTCAGGTAAAGCTGCAATAGGCTTAACGTTATGGTAATTCAAACCATGACCAGCATTAACTTTAATACCTGCGTTATGCCCATAGGTAGCGGCTTTCGCGATACGTGCTAATTCCGCTTCTTGAATCTCTTCTGTTTCAGCATCAGCATATTGACCGGTATGTAACTCAACATAAGCCGCTTTCATTTTAACAGCGGCATCAATTTGTTCTGCTTCAGGGTCAATAAACAAACTTACTTGAATATTGGCTGCGTTTAATCGACTAACTGCATCAGCGATTTTATCGAAATGAGTAACGACATCTAACCCACCTTCCGTGGTCAACTCTTCACGTTTTTCAGGTACTAAACAAACAAAAGTTGGCTTAGTTTTAAGGGCAATTTCAACCATTTCATCGGTAACGGCCATTTCAAGGTTCATGCGTGTTTGTAATGTTTGAGCAAGTACCGCAACATCACGGTCGTTAATATGACGACGATCTTCACGAATATGAATAGTAATACCATCAGCACCCGATGTTTCGGCAACCGCGGCTAAATGTGCAGGCTCAGGGTAGCAAGTCCCGCGTGCATTACGAAGTGTTGCAACATGGTCGATATTCACACCCAATAAAATTTTGCTCATGTTCATTCCTTTATTCTATTTATTGTCTTTTTGTAGCTATTTTCTATTTAACTACACGTTATTTACCTACCACCTACTTGCCTGCAGCAAATAAAGCGCGACTGTGTAATGGTTTATTACCTAATAACTCAGCTAATGCTTGACGGCAAAAACGCTTTGCCATTTTTAATGTTGCTTCACTATCCAACTTACGTTGTGACAGATTAATAATATCTTCTCCGTCATAAACTTGCTGTGGACTACAAATTGCTTGCTTGGCAAAAAAACCAAGTTGTTGTTTATACTGGTATTGAAAGCCTGATTCAATCGCTTCATCGCTATAGACATCATGGTCAAAGTTAACGCCATAACCTAATGTTTCTAATAAGGTCAATTCAAACAAACGTAATGCTTTTTGTGGGTCTTCATCTCGAGCAATGCTAATCAATGTTTTTTGATAGCACTCAAAAAGGCCATCGCAGGCTGTTTCAGCTTGAAGTAAACGATATAACAACTCATTGATATACATTGCGATATACAAACGCTGTCCATGCAATGGTACAACTTGAGTTTGCGCTTCTAATGATTTAACCGTTTTTAAACTACCTCGACCAAAGTAACTCGCTTGTAATAACGTAAAGGGTTGAGCCATACCTCGTTTCATACGTGTACTACTGCGACCACCTTTAAATACTAAACTAACCTTACCCACATCCTGACAAAACAAGTCAACTATTTGACTGGTTTCACCATAAGGTCTGCGGTGTAATATAAAAGCATTGTGGCACTCTATAGACATAAATTAAGCCGTTAATGGTAACGAACAAGGTTTAACGGTTAGCTCCAGATATTCTGATCACTAACCACTTTTCTAACCGTTATAGTCATCGCCGTAACCAAGAGAACGTAATGCACGATCATCATCCGCCCAACCTGATTTCACTTTAACCCAAATTTCTAAAAATACTTTTGAATCAAATAACTCTTCCATATCAATACGCGCTTGTTTACCTATCGCTTTTAATTTTTCGCCTTTATTACCAATAACCATACGTTTTTGGCCGTCGCGCTCTACTAAAATAAGGGCGTTGATATGTAATAAACCATTGGCTTTCTGTTTAAATTGTTCAATTTCAACCGTCACAGAATAAGGTAATTCATCGCCTAAAAATCGCATTAATTTTTCACGTACAATTTCAGAAGCCATAAAACGAGAAGAACGATCGGTAATGTAATCATCAGGGAAGTAAAATTCTGATTCAGGTAATACCGCTTTTGCCCACTCACGAATTTTTTCTACATTGTCGCCCGATTTTGCAGACATAGGTAAAATATGTGCAAAGTCATACAGCTTACCAATCCTTTGCAAATGCGGTAACAATAGCTCTTTATCTTCTACGTTATCAATTTTGTTTACCGCTAAAATAACCGGACACTTTAGGTATTGAAACTTTTTTAATACCATTTCATCATCGGCATTCCAGTGCGTACCTTCAACCACAAAAACAATCATCTCAACATCATTGATTGAGCTTGATGCGGCGCGGTTCATTAAACGGTTAATGGCACGTTTCTCTTCGATATGTAATCCAGGCGTATCAACAAAAATCGTTTGATAGTCTCCATCAGTATCAATACCTAAAATACGGTGACGCGTGGTTTGCGCTTTACGTGAAGTAATACTGACTTTTTGGCCAAGTAATGCGTTAATAAGTGTCGATTTACCTACATTAGGGCGCCCGACGATGGCCACTAGACCACATTTTTGAGTCATTATTTAGCTCCTAAATAGATGAAAGTTAAAGTTAATAAAACAGGTAAATAGATAGTATTAAGTAATAGCATTAATCATCACCTAACAGTGCAGTTAACATCGCTTGTGCGGCAAGTTGTTCCGCTTTTCGACGACTCGTCCCTTTACCTTCAACGGGTTTCATCCCCTCGATGGCACAACTCATTGTAAATTGTTGGTTATGGGCTTCACCTTTAACATCGAGGACTTCATAAACTGGTAATGCCTGTTTACGAGATTGCAAATGTTCTTGTAAACGTGTTTTTGGATCTTTTTGGCTAATACCAGGTTTAATGGCTTTCAAGCGGCTAGCAAACCATTTTAGTACCAGTTTATTTGCAGTATCAATATCTGAATCTAAGAAAACGGCACCAATAATCGCTTCTACACCATCAGCAATAATCGAATCTCGACGGAAACCACCGCTTTTTAACTCACCAGGGCCTAAAATCAAACAATCGCTTAATACAAACTCACGTCCAACTTCCGATAGCATTTTTCCGCACACTAAAGTTGCACGCATACGGCTTAAATCACCTTCATCCACCTTCGGAAAACGACTATATAAATCCGTCGAGATAGCAAAGCTCAAAATTGAATCGCCTAAAAACTCTAAACGTTCATTATGCAAACCTAATGCGCTACGATGTGTTAATGCTTGTTTCAGTAATGAGAAATCAGAAAACTGATAACCGATACGAGCTTCTAAACGTTTTAACTCTTGTTCTTTCATGCTCATTTAATACTACCTACACGCTCAAAACGGACATTGCTTGGCACCCAACTTGGTAAGAAACTGTCTGCACCACGATCAAATTCAAAGCTGATCCATTTAGCCACTGCTTTGCCGACTAAATTACGCTCTGGCACAAAGCCCCAAAAACGGCTATCACGACTATTGTCTCGATTATCCCCCATCACAAAGTAGTTACCTTCAGGCACAATCCATTCATCAACATAAGTAACAACGTCTGTTTGTTGATAATAAGCTGGAACTTGCTCTCTACGTAACGGGTTAATTAACAATTGATGCACCCTGTCACCTAAAATTTCTGTATAAACCTGCATAGGATCTGTCTCATGTTTGAAACTTTCTTTACCTAAGAAATTCATATCTAATTTTTTATATTCACCACAATTCTCTTCGCCACAGGTAGGTTTTAAATAGAGTTGTTTATCTTTGTAAACAATATGGTCGCCCGGCAAACCGACAATACGCTTGATAAAATCAACACGTTGATCTTCAGGGTATTTAAATACCGCCACGTCACCACGTTTAGGTGACCCCGTTGGGATTAATGTCGTTTGCCAAACAGGTTCTTTAATTCCGTATGAAAATTTTTCAACCAGAATAAAATCCCCAACCAGTAGCGTTGGCATCATCGAACCCGATGGGATTTGAAAAGGCTCGTAAATAAATGAACGTAAGACAAAAACAATCGCAATCACTGGAAATAAGCTACGCGCATTCTCGATAATTGGATTTTCAGGGTACATTTTAGCAAGCGTTTTTTCGTCTAAACCCACCTCTGATTGCGATTGTAATTTTGCATAGGCCTCTTTTCGTTTTTTAGCCCATTTCACTTTATCTATCACCCAGATAACGCCAGTAACTAAGGTTAAAATTACTAATATCAATGCAAATGTATTTGCCATTTTATTTCCTATCAATTTTCAAATCAGA
>JAOFNL010000131.1 GCA_028041985.1 Psychromonas sp.
CATTTAACAACTCCTCGCTCACCGTGCTTATCTTATGCACCTAAAAAATACTTAAGGTAATAAATGATCTATCACCTTGATTTAACCTTTGCATCGTTATGATGATTAAAATGACTAATGCTATTAATTCATCAATGCAATTTGTTGACCAGTCAGACAGTTTTTTTGTAATAAATTTGTTGAAGCCTTGTTTTTACTAGGTTAGCTGATTGTTTGTTTTTTATTCGCTTTGATTTTGGGTGCTTTAAATAAAGTCCTTATGCTCCATTTAAGTGCGGTGGCAATACTCAAATGGGGCGTTTTATGAATAATGTACAGTCGTTTCTTTTTAAGTCACCTTCAAGAACGCCATGGAATAAGAGCGGGATTTGAATTTTAAACTTCCTGACCGGTTGGTAAGGATATTGCTTCATTTCTCTAGAGTTTGGCGTATTTTACGCTGAGGCAACATATTCACCTTGAACTGGAGTTAATCATGAAAAGCTTAAAAGTAAATAGTGACCGCCTGTGGGATAGTTTGATGGAAATGGCTAAAATTGGAGCAACTGCAAAAGGAGGATGTCGACGATTGGCGCTAACTGACCTAGATAAGCAAGGTCGAGAGCTTTACATCAAATGGGCCGAAGAAGCTGGTTGTACAGTTAAGGTAGATCAAGTGGGTAACATTATGTGTACGCGTCCGGGTGAAGATATGAATTTAGCACCCGTTGGCACTGGCAGCCACCTTGATACACAGCCATCAGGTGGCAAGTTTGATGGCGTTTATGGTGTGTTAGCTGGGTTGGAAGTGGTGCGCTCTCTTAACGATAACAATATTAAAACTAAACATCCTATTGAAATTTCAGTGTGGACTAATGAAGAAGGCTCTCGTTTTGCACCTGCTATGATGGGATCTGGTGTGGTTTCTGGACGTTTTACATTGCAAGAAATACTCGACACGACTGATGTAGAGGGGCTGCGTTTAGGTGATGAGCTTGAGCGAATTGGCTTTGCAGGTGAACACCCTGTTAGAGAGCGAGACTTTCACGCTTTTTTTGAAGCGCACATTGAGCAAGGGCCATATTTAGAAGCGGAAGAAAAGCAAATAGGTGTGGTAACAGGTGGCCAAGGTCAACGTTGGTATAATGCGACGTTAACGGGGCGTGAATCTCATGCTGGCACTACACCAATGCATTTACGTAATGATGCATTAATCGCAAGTGCGCAGCTTACTTTGAAAGTTGAAGAGATTGCTAAAGCACACCCTCCAGGTTGCGGAACCGTTGGTTTTATGCAGGTTTTACCTAATTCCCGTAATACCATTCCGGGTCACATTGAGATGAGTTTAGACCTGCGTCATCCTATCGATGAAGAGTTAACCGCAATGGATATTGAACTGAAAGCCGCTATTGCAGAGATTCAAGCACAAGGTGTCGACATAGCGTTAGACCCATTTTGGTATTATGAACCTATTCACTTTAACACTGCGTGTGTTGATGCCGTGCGTCAGGCGACGGTCGATTTAGGTTATGAGCATATGGATATTATTGCAGGTGCAGGACATGATGCTTGTTATGTGGCTGATTTTGCTCCCACTAGTATGATCTTTACGCCTTGTTTAAATGGTATTAGCCATAATGAAATTGAGAGTACAACACAAGAAGAGTGTGAAGCTGGTGGCTCGGTGCTACTGAATGCAATGCTTAGTATGGCTGTCAGGGTATAATACCATTATTCAGCTTGCCCCCTAAGCTAACAACTGAACAAAGCACTTTGAACAATAGAAGAGGATAGGTTAGCGATTGCCTATCCTTTGTCATTTTTAAACTAAATTAATGCCACATCCTTTCAATACCAAGCGAGAAATCAATTCAAGTCCAGCATCAAAATCATTATCATCTAACTCATCTTTATCCATCAATAAACTGCTTTGCAAAGCGAAATCTGAATAAGCTTGAGTAGAAGACCAAATCATAAATAAGAGATGTTCTGGACTAATAGGATCCATCCACTTTTTCGCAATCCAATCATGGAATACTTGACAGGTTTTAATAAACTGCGCTTTTAAATCAGTTTGTAATTGCTCTCGTAAGTAAGGCGCTCCATGAAGTATTTCTGCTGCAAAAATACGCGAAGCATTTGGCTGTTGTTTTGACTGTTTCATTTTTTGCAGAATATATCGAGGTAGCGCTTCATTAGGATGCTGATCTGAAGTCATTTCATCCATGTGCTGCATCCAGAGAACTAACAGTTGTGTGAGTACTTCTTTATATAACGTTTCTTTGGTTTTGAAATAATACAATACATTGGCTTTAGGTAAGCCTGCCTGTAAAGCAATCGCAGAAATTGTTGTGCTGCTATATCCTCGCTCTGCAAATAAATTCTCCGCAGATAATAAAATCTGCTTTAAATTGTCCTTACGAATATCAGACATTTTACGACGTTTAGCGATAGATGTTTTTGCATTACTCATTGTATTTCTGCTCCTTACATTTGCACTGTTATGTGGCGAGGGCATTCTTGCGGTGCATTATTATTTCATAATTTCAATGTAATAGAAGATTTATCTGTTGTTGTAGAATAAAAAAAGACTTTTTATGTGCATTAATCGGACACTTTTTCTATTTAAAAACAGTATCTTGAGAGTTAATGATATTAATTACCATTAAATATCCTGACCTATGGGTCAGGTTTTGGTATGGGTTTTGCCTTTTTATTTAATAAGTTTGAGATGAAAAAGACATCTTATTATTTATAAATAAGGGGAATTCATAGTGATAAATACTGAAAAATCCACGAGCTATTCACAGCAACAATTAGCTTTAGACCAAATGTTTAAAGATATTAATCCTGCGCTTAGTGCTCGTCAGGCAGGCATCGAAAGTTCACGTTGTTATTATTGTTATGATGCACCTTGTATTAAAGCGTGCCCATCGAAAATAAATATCCCAAGTTTTATTGCCAGTATTCATGCCGATGATTTAACGGGAGCCGCTAGAACTATTTATCAAGAAAATATTATGGGGGGAAGCTGTGCGCGCGTTTGTCCTACTGAAATATTATGCGAGCAAGCCTGTGTAAGAAATAAAGAGCAAGAACAAGCACCTGTTAAAATCGGATTGTTGCAACGCCATGCCACAGATAATGCAGACTTCGAAGGGCATCCTTTTGAAAGAGCCGCTTCTACAGGTAAAAAAATTGCTGTTGTTGGTGCTGGCCCAGCTGGTTTGAGTTGTGCTCACCGTTTAGCGTTATTAGGTAATGACGTCGAAATCTTTGAAGCCGAAAGTAAAGCGGGCGGATTAAATGAATATGGTATTGCTAAATATAAGCTAACTGAAAACTTCGCTCAGACAGAAGTTGATTTTATTTTAAGCATTGGTGGTATTACGTTACATACAGACACTGCGCTGGGTAAAGATATCAACTTGGAACAATTAAAAAATGACTTTGATGCTGTCTTTCTCAGTATTGGTTTGCAGGAAACGCAATCGCTTTGGTTAGATAATGAAGATAATGCTGATGTGATTAATTCAGTGGAATACATTAAAGAATTACGCCAAGCCACTGACCTTGAACAGTTATCAATTCCAAAAGATAGCGCTGTTGTGATTGGTGCAGGTAATACGGCCATCGATATTGCTTGTCAGCTTAAACGTTTAGGGACTGAAGAGGTCACCTTAGTTTATCGTCGTGGTGAGGAACAAATGAGCGCGACTAAACATGAACAACAAATTGCGAAAAACCATCAAGTGAGAATTAAAACCTGGAGTCGACCTGAGCAAATTCATATTGATGAAAATGGAAAATTAACAGGAATGAGCTTCCGCAAAACGTATTTAGAAGATGGCAAGCTTGCAGATAAAGCAGAACAGTTTGATATCGAGTGTAGCGCTATTTTTAAAGCCGTTGGTCAAAAGCTTAAATATCCAGAAGCAGAGCAGCTGATCCCCACGATCAGTAATGGAAAAATCGCGACATTCCATAACCAATTAACCAGTATTGATGGTGTTTTTGCTGGTGGTGATTGCACAGGTGTTGGTCAAGACCTCACGGTCGAAGCGGTACAGCAAGGTAAATTAGCGGCATTAGCTATTCAACAACAACTTAATTCTTCAGAGGTGAAATAATATGGCTGATTTATCAATAGAATTTGTAGGTATCAAATCTCCTAATCCTTTTTGGCTGGCTTCTGCGCCACCCACAGACAAAGCTTATAATGTTGAGCGTGCTTTTGAAGCAGGTTGGGGCGGAGTGGTTTGGAAAACACTAGGTGAAGATCCTGCACCAGTAAACGTATCTTCTCGTTATTCTGCACTTTACGATCATAACGGGGAAGTTTCTGGTTTTAATAATATCGAGTTAATTACTGATCGTAGTTTAGAAATTAATTTACAAGAAATTACTATGGTTAAGAAGAAGTGGCCTGATCGGGCAATGATTGTGTCATTGATGATGCCTTGTGAAGAAGAGATCTGGAAAGATATATTAGCAAAAGTTGAAAAGACAGGTGCTGATGGGCTAGAGCTTAACTTTGGTTGTCCACATGGTATGCCGGAACGAGGTATGGGTGCAGCAGTAGGCCAAGTGCCTAAATATGTAGAAATGGTGACGCGTTGGTGTAAAACCTATAGCTCATTGCCTGTTATTGTAAAACTAACGCCAAATATTACTGATATTCGTTTTGCTGCAAGAGCTGCTCAAAAGGGCGGTGCAGATGCTGTTTCATTAATCAACACTATCAACTCTATTACAGGTATCGACCTTGACCAAATGGCTGCTCGTCCTATTGTTGATGGTAAAAGTACCCATGGTGGTTATTGTGGCCCAGCAGTAAAGCCGATAGCACTTAATATGGTGAGTGAAATTGCCCGTGATCCTGAAACGGCTGGTTTACCTATCTCTGGTATTGGTGGCATTGGTAACTGGCATGATGCGGCAGAATTTATGGCGCTAGGATCTGGCTGTGTGCAGGTTTGTACTGCGGCAATGATCTATGGTTTTGATATCGTTAAAGAAATGCAAATAGGTCTATCGAATTGGATGGATAGTAAAGGGTATAAAAAAATAACAGATTTCCAAGGGTTGGCTGTGCCAAATACCACCGATTGGAAATACTTGAATATGAATTACAAAGTCATTGCTGAGATTGACCAAGATAAATGTATTGGTTGTGGACGTTGTTATAGTAGTTGTGAAGATACTTCTCACCAAGCTATTGAGCTGACTTCACTGGCAGATGGTACTAATAGCTTCGAAGTGATAGAGGATGAGTGTGTTGGTTGTAATTTATGCGAAATTACTTGTCCTGTAGATAATTGTATAACGATGGTGAAACAACCAACTGACCAACCTTATATGAATTGGACTGAAGATCCGCGCAATCCGCATCGAGAGGTTTCATAGCGTTAAAATTGAAGTAAGTGCTTTGATTATCAAGGAACTTACTTCATCTGTTCTCCATCCTATACCCGCTATCGTTCAGGCAGTGAAGCAACGCTCTTCGTTGTTAGAAAATGTTGATTTAAACAGTTAGATCTTCCTCTTTCTGTCTAGACACTGTTCACTGCTTGCTGAATTTTTCATCTTGAATGCTAATACCAAT
>JAOFNL010000132.1 GCA_028041985.1 Psychromonas sp.
ATGGACAAAAAGCTACCTAAAGAAGATGAAGTGTTGGTGATTAAACTTGCTAATAAGGTTGCAGGCGTTCGTGGTATACATGATTTAAGAACTCGTTCATCAGGATACGTTAAGTTTATACAATTACATTTAGAATTAGATGATGAACAAACTTTATTAGCTGCGCACCAAAAGTCAGATGAAGTCGATTTTATTCTAAAAGAGGCATTTCCAGACGCGGATATTTTAATACACCTTGATCCTATATCAACGGTTCCAGAAGAAAAACGTAGCAATTAAGATATAATTCAACATTACAGCAGTTTGATGGTTAAGGATAAAATGAATGGATGATATAGCAACAAATCTTTGGAAAAAAATAAGAGAAGAAGCGTGGACAAGTTCTGCGAGTGAGCCTATTTTAGCAAGCTTTTTTTATTCGACTATTTTAAACCACAAAGATTTATCTTCTGCATTAAGCTATCAATTAGCTAATCGTTTAGGCAGTCGAACTATGCCTGCTATTTTAGTGCGAGAAGTAATTGATGAAGCTTTTCTTAATGATAAAGTTATTTTAGAAAGTGCGATTGCCGATATTATTGCAGTGCAAGATCGTGACCCTGCTGTGGAAGAATACTCAATTCCACTTTTATATTTAAAAGGGTTTCATGCACTACAAATTCATCGTGTTGCACATTGGTTATGGAAGCAAAAGCGTGTGGCATTAGCGTTGTATTTTCAAAATCGTAGTTCAGTAATTTTTGGTGTGGATGTTCATCCTGCAGCAACTATCGGTAAAGGTATTATGTTCGATCATGCGACAGGTGTTGTAGTGGGTGAAACTGCAGTGATTGAAGATAATGTATCCATTTTACAAGGTGTTACATTAGGTGGTACGGGTAAAGAAAGTGGGGATCGTCATCCTAAAATACGACAAGGTGTGATGATTGGGGCAGGAGCCAAGGTACTCGGTAATATTGAAATAGGTATTGGCGCTAAAATTGGTGCAGGTAGTGTGGTTTTAGAAGATGTGCCTGCACATACTACGGTTGCTGGTGTACCAGCTAAAATAGTTGGCAGACCATCTTGTGATATGCCATCATTATCGATGGAACAAAATCTGTAATAATCTAATATTTATAGTATGCCAACATAAGCAAAGCGCGGTTGGCTTATTCCGTCTATTACTACTTGTTCAATAAACATCTTGAGTGGTCTTACCCATAATGCACCTTCCCCATATAAGGGGCGATATACCACCATTTTTTCTTCCGTTTCACTATGTGTTGCAACCCCTTCTACTCGGTAAAAGTTTCCTTTGTAGTGTTGGTACTTTCCCACTTTTAATTGCTCTGACATGTTTTTTCCTAAAAAATTCAAAAAATAGCAGTGATAAGGCTAACATAATACGACTTTAAAGACGATTTGATTGTTTTTTTCATAAAATCTAAAACAAAGGTTGAATAAGCGCCTGAGAATGCTTATTCTCGTTGCATTCCAGTAAACCACTCATTTTGTATTAAGGGTCTTCAAATGACATTCGAGCTATTAGAAAAATTAGAAAATAAAATTAACCAAGCAGTAGAGACGATTGCTTTGCTACAAATGGAAATTGAAGAGCTAAAAGAAGATAAAAATAACTTATCCGCTAAAACTGAAGAGTTACAATCTGATAATAATCGTTTGAATGAAGAGCACCAACAATGGCAAGAACGCTTAAGTGTATTAGTTGGTAAAATTGAGCAAGTAGAAGAAAATATAGATTAATTTATTTTGAATATTTAGTTAATGCGAGTCATTAGCCTATTATGCAAAAAGCCCAATTCAATTGGGCTTTTTTTATGTTTTTATTCTTGAATCAGCGTTAAAAAATATCTTCTTCATCTGCGTCTTCATCATCGAGCACTAAAGGTTCAGGCGAAATCACGATACCTGTACTGTCAGCGTATAAATAATCTTCTGGTAAAAAAGTGACGCCTGCAAAGTTAACTGGTACGTTTATTTCACCAATTTCATCATCATCAGCCCCAACAGGCATCGCGGTAATTGCTTGGATACCAATATCTAATTCTTCTAATGCATCTATTTCACGGACACACCCATTAACGACGATACCTTCCCAGTCATTTTGCACGGCTAATTCTGCAATATGAGCATTAACCAATGCGCGACGAAGTGAACCACCACCATCAATTAGTAATACTTTACCTGCACCATTTTGCTCTAATGCTTTATAAATTAAACCCACGGACTCAAAGCACTTGATCGTAACGACTTCACCTGCAAACGAGTTACGTCCGCCAAAGTTAGTCAATAATGGCTCTGCTACGTCAATTGTATCCGCGTAGATATCACATAGAACAGAAGTATTGTATTGCATATGCATGCTCGCTTTTAATAATTAAGTTGGTTTTAGTATAAACGTAACGAAGTCTAATTCAATCTTATTTGCTGTTAATTGCAAGTGCTCGCAATATTTTCAGTTAATCTAACTCGTTAAAAGTAGTACGTAAAAAAGACTTTTCGCAATAATGGCATTTTAATTTTAAGTTCTCTTTTTGTTGCACATAAAAACGAGTTTTCACCGGTTCATTATGGCTAATACAATTACTATTAGGGCAGGCTAATACATCAATAAACGACGCTGGTAACTGAACTTTAAATTTATTAACCACTTTGAAATCTTTGATTTGGTTAATGGTCGCATTAGGTGCGAATAATGCTAACTGGTTAGCTTGTTGATCATTAAAAAAAGTATTTTCAATTTTTATCAGATCTTTACTTTTACCATTTTTTGTTGGTAAGTTTAATCCAATAGTGATCTTTTCATTGGTTTGAGTAAATTGAAAAAATTTTAAAATTTTCACGCCTTGTCGAGCGGGAATATGATCAATCACTGACCCTTGTTCAATCGCTTCTACTTGTAATTTCTTTTGCATCATAAAACCTTAAGCATTTGCTTGAAAATGATTAGTTAATAATAACGCCAGTAATGCTTGGCGAGCAAAAACACCATTCTGTGCTTGTTGGAAGTAATAAGCGTAAGGGGTGTCATCAACATCTTTATCTATTTCATCAATACGTGGTAAAGGGTGTAATACCTTGAGATTGTCACGTACACTTTTCAACATATCAGTATTTAATAAAAAGGCTGATTTCATATGTTGATATTCTGTTTCGTCAAAGCGCTCTTTTTGCACTCGAGTCATATATAGAATATCTAACTCATCAATAACTTCTTCAATTGAATTATGCAGTGTAAACGTAATATTACGCTCATTGAGTTCTTCAATAATGTAGTCAGGCATTGCCAATGCTTCTGGTGAAATAAAGTAAAAATTACAATTAAATAATGATAATGCTTGCGCTAAAGAGTGAACCGTACGGCCATATTTTAGGTCCCCAACAAATGCAATATTTAAGTTGTCCAGTCGAGATTGCGTTTCATAAATGGTAAATAAGTCTAAGAGCGTTTGAGTAGGATGCTGGTTTGAACCATCGCCGCCATTGATCACCGGGATGCTAGTAAATTCAGACGCTAAGCGAGCTGCACCTTCTTGTGGGTGACGCATGAAAAAGGCATCTGCGTATGATGAAATAACTTTAACGGAGTCAGCAAGTGTCTCTCCTTTTTGCGCCAATGATGTATTGCCACCACTGTCAAAACCAATGACACTTCCGCCTAATCGTTGTACAGCGGTTTCAAATGATAAACGAGTACGCGTAGAGGCTTCAAAAAAACAACTGGCGATGACTTTGTTTTTTAATAGCTCAGGTTGTGGCGTTTTCTTTAAAGATTCAGCCGTTTGTAGAATGAGCTCTAAGTCTGAACGTGATAAATCAGGAATGGAGATAATATTTTTTTGGTATAGTGGATTGTTCATTTTTTCACACTCATGTTATCAAACAATGTTGTCGGGATAAGTGAAGTCGATTATGTCGAAAATTATATCACTATCAATGCTATTTGTTGTTATTTATCCCTATTTTAAAGATAAATTTTAATCACTATTTTAATCATTTTTTAAATAACATCGATTGGGTTTATGAAAAATAAAGGTTATTCTAAAAATCGATTTTATTGTTGGATATTTAAGAATGTTAAAAATTTATTGCTTGTTGGTCACACACTTTTTTTGTACTGCGGCTATCGCTCAACAATGGCAAGATTTACATTCGTTCTTACCTAAAGGTGCTCAGGTCTCTTATTTGGTTATTGATGCTAAAGAGCAAAGTACAATTGCAAGTTTCCATGAACAGACATTAAGAACACCTGCTAGCGTACAAAAATTATTAACTGCCACGACAGCTAAATTATATTTAGGTGCTGACTATCGTTATCAAACTTCAATTCAAGGAAATTCAAATCTAATTACTGACGGTGAATATGAGGGGAACCTAACTTTGTATTTTAGCGGCGATCCTAGTTTGACCAGAAATAATATAAGAAAAATGTTACTGGAATTGAAGCTGTTAGGGGTGCGCAAAGTCACTGGTAATTTTATACTAAATAAGAGTCATTTTAATGGTTATCAATGGAGTGATGGCCAAGCTTGGAATGATTTAGGGGTTTGTTATACCGCTCCCTCTAGTGCAATTATTATTAATAAAAATTGTGTGCTAGGAAATTTGAGTTTAAAGCATGAGGGGGCAAAAAAAGCGACTTTATATATTCCTGATTATGAGCCCATTAATATTACCAGTGATGTTTCTGTGGTCACAATAAAACAACGAGAAGAGCGTTTTTGTGCGTTAGAAGTGACTCGAAATAGCCAGAATAAATATCATCTATGGGGGTGTATTGTTCCTCGTCAGCGTTATTTTCCACTCGCCTTCGCAGTGAATGACCCAGGCCTTTATGCTCAGAATATTATTGCTGATGAATTGGAAAGTGCGGGAATTCAACTAACTGGACAAGTAAAAGTAGATTCACTGATTGTACCTGTGAACGGCAGTGGGCAGTTGAAAGATGGCAGTGAAACCTTAGTGTTGCATCAATCTGAGCCGTTGGATGTGCTATTGCAAGAGATGATGAAGGAGTCTGATAACTTGATTGCAGATAGTTTATTTAAAACCGTTGGAGCACGGTATTTTCAACAACCTGGTAATTTCAGAAATGGTGCTATCGCGATGAAAGCTATTTTAAAAGCGAATGGAATCGACCTTGAAAATGCTTATATCGCAGATGGATCTGGATTATCTCGTCATAATTTAATGAGTGCGGAACTTTTTATGTCAGTGTTGCAGTTTGCTTATAGGCAGAATTCAACCCTAGATTTGTTACGTAGTTTTTCAATCGCAGGTGTGGACGGGACTTTGCAGTATCATAAAGGTGTTAATACCCAAAAATTGAAGGGTAAAGTGATTGCCAAAACTGGCTCATTAAAAGGAGTTGTTAATATGTTAGGGCTAGTTAAAAGTGATGATGGAGATAAACTATTTGTGTTGATGATCAATGGTTATAACAATGAAGATAACCCTATGAATGAAACGACTCAAAAACAACCTGATGAATCTGTTTATCTATTTGAAAAAGCCT
>JAOFNL010000133.1 GCA_028041985.1 Psychromonas sp.
AGTGTTGCAAATTCAATATTTAATCTTAAACCGAAGTAAGTTAATGTTCCTTTTATTTATAATAAGCTGATGGAAATGAACATTTTATACCATTCCGCTTAATTAAATGATCAGGTTGTTAGGCGGAATGGTATTACATCTGCATTATTATTTGGGAGTCATATTTGAGAATGAACAATAAAAGAATTTTTTGCGCTATTTTATTGCTCTGTAGCATTAGTTTCTCTCATGCGTATGTTCCGAATCACCATGAGAATAATGACACAAACTATCGAATTGAAAATATCGATGAGCAAATCTCTTTAATAAGCAATAAATTAACTGTGCCAGATACTAATCTCGCTGAAGTCGAAATGCTTGAAAAACTCAAAGAAGATTTGATTGCAGAAAAGGTGTTATTGGAAAATGGCATTGAGTTTTATAACGCATTAGAAGAAAAATTATTAATTTTTTGTCCTCCGCCACCGATTTTTAAAAGAAGTAGTAACCAGCAAGGGACAAAATAGGGTAAATGCACTCAAAGAAATTTGCTAGATCATTGAGTGCAATAATATGGGTTAAGTTTCTAAAAACTTAACCCATGGTTGGGTCTGTTCAAACAAGGTGAGTATTAGCTTTATACAGACAAGCAAAGGAACGGCAATTAATAATCCGATTAACCCCCATAACCAACCAATTATGAATAACCAAACAATAATAATAAAAGGATTAATACGCATATTTTTTGATAATACTAATGGGGTTATTAATTGCGATTCCAGTATATTAAGGGATAACACACCACTCACTACAATTAGTACTTTGATATCCATTCCCCATTGAACTGCGCTTGCAAGGGCGATTGCACTTAAAGCAAAAGCAGGACCGATGAAGGGAATAAAGTTAACAAATCCAACGATTAATCCCCATAATAAAGCATCTTCCAAGCCCATAATGGTAAATAAAATCATCGCTAATAAACTCAGCACTACATTAATTAAGCTAACGGTTAATATATATCGAGAAAGTTGTTGTTGTACATTTTGGACAAATTTAAAGGCGTTACCCTGTTTACTTTTTTCAACGAAAAGTTGTACGTAGTGTCTAAAAAGTTTAGGGGAATATACTAAGGTAAATAAAATTAATATGATGGCGGTAATAAGCTGAATAAGCGCGAAAGGGGCTAAAACCATAAACTCACCAGCAAAAGAAAATAAGGATTCTTTTATTTGAGTTTGGATCATCGATTTATTTTCTGAGCTCGTTTCCATTTTGGGCTTTTCTTCAAACCATGAAAACCAACTGTCATTGTCACTTTGTGTGTTCTCTTCAGTTTCCACATCACTTGTTTCGATAATTGATTGATACTTATCGAGTTCTTTTGAAATATGGGTAGACACTTGAGGAAGTATTTTTGTCCATTTGGTTATTGGCGCTTCTAATTGAATCACTAATATACTGGTAGGAACAATTAAACAGCTTAATAGAAATAGGGCGCCTAATACTCTTGGAACATATAGACGTTCCAATGCATTGACTCCAGAGCTCAATAGTAATGATATTAAAATGGTAGCCACGAGAAGAAGAATTAACTCTTGCGCAAAATATGCCGTATAAATAACGGCTAGCGTGGTGAGTGTAATATGGCAAACTAGGCTTTTATTGATCGATTTTTTTTCTTGTGGGAGTGATGTCACTTATCATTCAACCTTATTTTATCGTGCTAAAACGGATTACTTTACGATATGCAGAGAAATATTGGGTTCAGCATTGCCCATTAATCGTTGAAAATATCACTTATAAAATAATTTCTCTACGACAGTCAGTAATTTCAACATTTAAAAACGCTGCCAATAATTGAGCATCATTTAATAGTTGCGCTTCATTATTATGATTTAATAAATTAATTCTTCGGCCATGCTCGGTTAATAAATTCAATTCAAAACAGTGATAACTTAATGCATGTTTACGTTGGACTCTTTTATTGTTTATTTGCAAGGAGGTGATGTGGTGCAATTTTACATCTCTATCTCGACGGTTATCAAAGACTCCCGATGTTTTATCAAAACTTGCACGACGCAAAAAAGGTTGAATTAAAGTTAGGCCAAAAGTAGTAATAGCAATACCAAAGCCTCCTACAAAAATAACTAGATCATATTTTATCGACATTATTAGTAAGTAAATGGCAAGGCCAATTAAACAACTACCAATCACGATATAAACCATACAGAACAACATGGCGGTGATTGTCGGCCTTAAATAAGCATATTCGTTTGTTTTAATAATAACTTTGTGGGATAGGAAATCAGGGCCTTCTTTTAACAAAGGACGATTTAAATCGATGGTTAAATTAACGTGAGTGTTCATATTGTCCATTTGTATCATCCTAAAGATGGTGAATGTAGCGCATTGATAGGAGGAATGCTAAGCATACTAAATTACAGTTTCATTTATTTTGTAAATATATTATTTATGTTTAAAGGAACACGAATGGTTGTTAAGCTGAATAGCATAGAACGGATGAGCGTGAAGTATATTAAATATTTAATTTACAATGAGTTAACTGCCAATGTGAGTCATTGGCAGTTTTGTCGCCATTGTGCTTATTTTGATTTCGTATCGTAGCTTTTGATTTCGCCAGAGTCGATGCGATCAATGAAAGATTTTAACTCTTTCTTTACGATTGGCATTAAGAAATATAAACCAATAATGTTGAAGATAGACATTGCAAAAATAGCGGCATCAGAGAAGTCGATAACGGCACCAAATTGAATGGTTGCACCAACAATAACGAAGAAACAGAACATCAATTTAAAGACTAATTCAGTTTTTTTACCTTCGCCAAATAAGTAAGTCCAAGCTTTTAATCCGTAATATGACCAAGAGATCATGGTTGAAAAGGCAAACATAATAACCGCTAAGGCTAATAAGTATTTAAAGATTCCCGCTGTTGCAGTAAATGATGCGGCAGTCAGTGTCACACCTGTTAAACCACCGCCATCAAATGGTGCTGTATTTAAGCCTGCGATTGTTATCACTAGTGCCGTCATAGTACAAATAACAACGGTATCAATGAAAGGTTCTAATAAAGACACAAGACCTTCCGTGACGGGCTCTTTAGTTTTTACTGCGGAGTGAGCAATGGCAGCTGAACCCACACCCGCTTCATTAGAGAAGGTCGCGCGTTTTAACCCTTGAATTAATGCACCAATAATACCGCCTGCAACACCAGATCCTGTGAATGCTCCCTCAAAAATCGCACCAAAAGCTGTACCGACTTGATCGATATTTGCAACAATCACAATCACAGACATACCAACATATAAGGCTGCCATCCAAGGAACGATTCGTTCGGTAACCGATGCAATTGATGGCATACCACCCACAATGACTGAAAATACTAATGAGGCTAATACGATACCTGTGATCACACCATATTCACTTGGAACATCAAAAGCATAATTTAACATGGCATGTGCTTGGTTTGCTTGGAACATGTTACCGCCACCTAGTGAACCCAAAATACACATTAATGCAAAACCAATGGCGAGTGCTTTACCTAATCCAACAAACCCTTTTTCACCTAATCCTTGGCTCAAATAATACATTGGACCACCAGAAATTGCGCCAGAAGGTAAAACGGTTCTGTATTTTACACCTAAGGTACATTCACAAAACTTAGAAGCCATGCCTAATAAGCCACAAACAATCATCCAAAAAGTGGCGCCTGGGCCACCAATGGCTAAGGCTGCACCCACACCGGCAATATTACCTAAGCCTACGGTGCCAGAAAGAGCAGTTGTTAAGGCTTGAAAGTGAGAAACCTCGCCATCTTCTTTAGAGTTGGGGTCGGTATATTTTCCTTTGATAATATTAATAGCTAGTCCAACACGTTTAAATTGAACAAAGCCAAAGTAGATGGTGAAGATAAGAGCAGCAAGCAGTAACCAGCCAACTATAATTGGGAAACTGGCCTCTCCAACGGGGACACTTTTAAAAATTAAACCAACAAACCATCCTGTATAATCATTAAAAAATCCATCAACCGTTTTACTTATCCCATCGATTGATTGACTAAATTCACTCATTTCCTCTGCTAATAGATTAACGCTGAAGCCTGCAAGAAAGAGTGATATTAACGCGCGTATTTTTATCATGATTATTTCCTTATAGATGATTAATAGTGAACTCGCTTAATTAAAATTTAAGAGTTTTGCTTTAAATATCGTTATGGTTTGTAATCTTTTTTCTTTGGTTTTTATCGTGTTAGCAATATATTAAACTGAAATGCATGTTAATTTTGGGTTAAAATTATGTTCGTTTAACGCAATGTTTCTATGATGTTGAGCTAATTTAATTAGTCTTTTTTGATGTTAGTGAAGTTATATTTCATTCACATTTAATGAATACAGGTCTAAATAACCTAAGTTGCGTTTTATCTTGCCACATAAGACAAGCCTTTGTAAATCATGATTAGATCATTTTATTTACTGTTTACTAACTATTTTTTTACAAGAGCATATTGTCAGGAGTGATGAAAAAGAAGCGTTTAGACATGAAATTATGTTTATAGAATCATTTTCAACTTATCTGTTTAGTTCTGTTTTTTTAATTTTTTGGTTAAATTTATCGTTAACAATCAATGCCAATAAAATGATACTCGCTCCAATTGAAAGGCGCAGAATATCTGCATTGTGATTCCAAAATACAACATTGACTATGATACCTGCAGGGATTAATAAGTTATTGGCTACCGCTAATGTGCCAACGTTTACCATGGTGGCGCCTTTGTTCCATGCAAAATAACCTATGCCTGAAGCGACGATGCCTAAATAAATTAGAATTGACCATTGCAACGTGCTGGTGGGTAATTTATCTGCGTTGCCAAGTAATAAGTAACAAGGAATAACGACCACTAATGCACCGATAAAAAACCATCCAAATATAGTGCGTTGTGATAAATCCATTGGTTGTTTAGCAATAATTCGTTTGTAGGCAACTTGGCCTGTCGCAAAGCATAAATTAGCCCCTTGAACGATTAATAATCCTTTTAAAAACCCTTCGTCTATGCCTTGGTATCTAATCGCAATAGCGCCAACGACAGCTAATAATGCACTGATGATGAACCCCACATTAAAACGTTTATCAAGTAAATCGTTCAGTAGGGTGATATAAATTGGAGTCATAACCGTAAATAATAAAACTTCAGGAACAGAAAGGTATAGAAAAGATTGATAATAGAATCCGTACATTATGCCTAGCTGAATCGCACCACATAACATAAGTTGTAAAGCCACTTTAACCTTAATTTGGCGTAATTTTAAGAAAGGTAAAAAAACGAGGGTCGCCAAGGCAACGCGCATTAAAACAGAAAACCAAGCATCGACTTGTCCTGCAAGGTATACACCGATTAAACTAAAGGAAAAGGCCCATAAAAAGGTCACTGTAATAAGTATTGGCATGGATTTCTATTTATTTGAAAATTTTGTTCAGTTTACTGATTTCTTAAAATA
>JAOFNL010000134.1 GCA_028041985.1 Psychromonas sp.
AAAATGGAATAATAGCTATTCCATATGGATTATTCATATTGACATTTTTTAATTAACGCTTGCTATAAAGAGAACAGATGAAAGATCTAAATGCATTACATGTTTTTGTCGCACTTTATCAAACAGGTTCAACACTTCGCGCTGCAACGCGTTTAGGCCGATCCCAATCTTATGTCTCGAAGGTACTGGCTCAATTACGAGAAGAATTAAATGATCCCTTATTTGTACGCACTAGTAACAGCCTAGAAGCAACAAACTATGCCGATGAAATCGCACCTAAGCTACAAGAAGCCTTAAATTTAGTTAATCATTCACTACAACCGCACCACTTCGACCCCGCAAATATCACACAAATTTCCATCCATATGATTGAGCCCTACATCATCGCAGTAGGTAAACAGATCATCGATACCATTCGACAGTTCACCAATGCAGAGATTGAACTGAAATGTTGGAGTCATAGCAGCGAAAGCTTGATACAAAATGAAAAAGTGGATGTGGGTTTTCATGTGCTAAAAGAGCGTTCACAAAGTTTTTCACAAACACCATTAGTCGGTGTTTCAGGCGAATTAACGGGTAAAAAAGAGGCTGAATTAATCAAATATGTCAGCCCAGGTATTAATGAACACATTGATTATTTTAAGCAAATTAATAGTAATGCGCGTGCGACTATTTTTATTGACCATTGTGGTTTATTAGATCAATTGATGGAAGATTATCAATGTTATCGTCATTTACCCGTTAAAAAAGGAAGTCTGAATAGTGTCTCAAATTTATCATTGGCACTTATTTTCAAAACATCGCAAAAAAATTCGCCGAAAAACAAATGGTTGAGACAGCTATTGACACCAATTGTACAAAACTTAGACAGCACTATCAGCTGATATTCAACAGAATGATGAATATCGGTCATTATTCTGCGTCATATTACATACGTGCTAGGTCAACTTAATAAAGCGAGCCGTTAATAGAGAAGCAAGGTCTTGTGGGCTCAATTGAATTTCTAAACCACGTTTTCCAGCACTAACATAAATGTCAGCCAATAACTCGGCACTGACATCAATTAACGTTGTTAACAACTTCTTTTGCCCTAACGGACTCACTCCACCCAACACATAACCTGATGATCGTAATACATCATTTTTATCCGCCATTTGTGCTTTCTTAGCTCCTAATGCATTCGCTACGGCCTTTAAGTTCAATTGTTCAGTCACTGGTAATACTGCAACCACTAGTTGTTGATCAACAGCAACCACTAACGTTTTGAAAACGAGTTCAGCTGCCACATTCATTTTTTCAGCGGCTTCTAAACCGTAAGACGCATGTTTTTTATCGTGTTTATATTGATGAACCCTAAATACGATATTATTTTTTTCAGCGACTTTAATAGCAGGTGTCATCTCAAAACCTCCTTTTATTATTATTTAAAGTGTCCCATAGTCCATTAAACGTTCGCTTAATCGACTATTCCTACTCGCTCTATTTCTCACCGAGCTAGCAACTAATGAAAGATTTGCAATGAGAGTTAATTGTTTTTTAGCCCGCGTTATTCCCGTATAAATCAGCTCGCGATTCATCACAGGCAATGCATAATCAGGCAGCGCTAATATGGTATGTTTAAATTCCGATCCTTGGCTTTTATGTACCGTCATTGCGAATACCGTTTGATGCGTCGGTAAACGACTTGGCTGAAAATCAGCTACCGTGCCATCAGGCATCACAAAGAAAACCCGTAACTGGCCACTTTCATCTTCTAGACACAAGCCAATATCGCCATTAAACAAATTTAAATGGTAACTATTTTCTGTCACCATCACAGGTCTTCCCACATACCAAGTTTGTGTATGATCAAAGCGACGAGCTAATAAACCAGCTTGTTGTAATATTTTTTCACAACGGCGATTGATATTGTCCACACCCCACTCTTGTTCTCGTGTCGCACAAAGAATTTTAAACTCATTAAACTGCACTAACAAATGCTTAGCCAACTCTCTATTCTCAGCATTAATAACAGTGAGCGCAGATAAATAAGGCCCGTATCCATTTACTACTAACTGTTCAAAAATAGCATCACTTTGCGGTTCGTTAGGGTAATAATTCAAGTCTTCATATTGTTGACACAATGCGAATAATGACTCTCCGGTGATCCCACCTTTATTGACAGCGGTTGCTAAATAGCCGATACCAGAGAACTGATCAAAACGATAACTTTTACGTAATAAACACAGATGATCTGACATGCTCGCTGGCGCACTCTTGGCTTGATTTAATAAACAAGTAAAGCCCGTTAATTCAGCTAATTGCTGCGATTTATCTTGGCTATAACCAGCCTCAATAAATGAACAAATATCACCTAATACCGCCCCTGCTTCCACTGAGGCAAGTTGATCTTTATCGCCTAATAAAATTAATCGAGCATGATCTGGTAATGCGCTTAATAATTTAGCCATTAACGGCAAATCTACCATGGAGGCTTCATCCACCAGCAAAAGATCTAACAATAATGGGTTGTTTTCATTGTGGCGAAAATGAGCACTATTATTACGAACACCCAGTAACCGATGAATCGTACTCGCTTCAGTAGGTATAATTTCAGCCACAGCGCTATTTAAATTAAGCTCAACTAATGCATTGGTAATTGATTCAGTTAACCGTGCAGCCGCTTTGCCTGTAGGGGCAACCATTTTAATAGTAAGGTCTGGTTGAGCATGCAATAGCAAAGCTAACAACTTCACGACCGTCGTCGTTTTACCAGTTCCAGGCCCGCCTGAAATAACACAACGAGCAGAAGTTAAAGCTAACGCAGCACTAATTTTCTGCCAATCGCAACGGTCTTGATTGCTAATTAAATGATTTAGTGTGGATAGATCATCGACTTTTTTTGCTTGTTTGAATACTGATTCAACGGCATTCCAATCAACATTAGCATCAGCGATAACATCTAAAAATTTTTCACATAATCGCTGAATAGATTGTTTGGTATCTGCTTGCCACGCATCCCACAAATAATCATAACTTGGGGTAAATAACTCTTCTAAATAGGATTGGCTATCTTGACTTATCTCCGTGGCGAGAGGCAGTAATAATTTATCTGCAATTAATTGTTCAAATTCAGCATAACGCGCCATAAATAAAGCGCCATATTCCAACCGCAGGGGCGCACCTTCACCGCAACATAAACTCTCATTTAATAAAGCATGTGTTTGCTGCATATCGTGAAAAATACAAGAAACTTGCAAACGTTCACTTTCAACTTGAGAGTCCAAGGAGAGTTGACGACAATATTGATGAAATAAATTACCTATTTTATCAATTGGTAAGCAGATGTGCCCTTCACCTAATTGCTGACTCGTTAAGGCTGCAGTCAATTGCATCAAGTTATCAGCCCCTAATTGCGCCATAAACTTAGCAAAATGATAATCGATAGGACGGATCTGTTGGTTACGCTGCCACTGTTTTAATAAGTTAAGCATCTCTATATTTACTTTAATAATCGAACTTTCAGCCGTTAACATAAGCTCTCCAACATTTTTTCAGCACTTAATTCCCCACTTAATAACTTATCTAGCTTATCAATTAGCGCAAAATCAGGTTTACAAAAATACGAGCCAGCTCCGCTCTCTCCTTGCATACCACGTAAGAAAGTATAAAAAACGCCACCAATATGGGCTTCATAATCATAGTCTTCACCTAAACGTGCTTTTAATAATCGATGCAACGCAAGCGTATAAAGTTGATATTGAAAATCATATCGGTGCTCTACAATCGCATCTTGCATCGCTTGTTCACTATAATCATTTAAACTATCGCCGAGATAATTTGATTTATAATCCAATACAAAATACTGACCTTGGTATTCAAACGTTAAATCGATAAAACCTTTTAACATGCCTTGTACTTTATTGAATTGCAATGCACCAGCTCGAGCAGACAATGGATCATAATGAGCAATCAATTTATTAACCGATTCCGATTCGATTGGTTGCATTGGTATAAAAAATTGCATCTCTACTTTCTTTTGTTGAACAGTTAATTGTGAAAGCGATAGTTCTGGGTAGGTTGATTCAGCTAATGGATGTTCAAGTATTTGTATGATCCATTTAGAGACAATAGGAGCCCATTGTTCAGCTTGATCATAATTGTTAACGGTTAATCGTTCCGTCAACCAAGGAGATAAACTTTCTGAGTCACTCTGTTGAAAATCTATTTCTTCAAATAACTCATGTAAGAACGTACCGTGTTTCGCACCTCTTGGAAAACTAAAGATATCCATCACGGTAGGTTCAGATAAATCACCCAAGAGACTATTTGGCTTATCAACAGTCAGCATACTTTCTTCAGGTATTTTTTTACTCTGTTTATCTTCGATAGTTGGCGCACTATGGAATCGAGATAACGCTGAATAACTGGTCACCCACCAATTCTTTTCAATCGTTCCAGTAAACTGTTTAGGTGCTATTAAATCAGCAGATGAACGGCTAATAGCCTGATAGGTTTCATCAAGCAACATTGGCTCTCTGCGTACTCCGATATTCACCGATTGTTCGCAAACACTGGCCAATAAACGTTGTAAGCCTTGATCATCTCCAGCTTCTAATACTTCTCCAGCTTGCATGCACAAATAACCAAGCGCACTTTTCACTAAAGGGGTGGCTTTGGAACGCCCTTTTTTATAAGGACCAATACCTAAATAACAACGATAGACACTGCGTGTTAAACCAACATACAAAAGCCGAATATCTTCAGCCAATAACTCTTTTTCAGTACTTTCTTTATGTACTTCATTACCATCAAGGTCAAAAATTAAGCGTTGTTGATTATCATGAAATAAACACTCTGTGGGTTCACGGTATAAACCGCTAAAAGGAATAAATACAATATCGTACTCTAAGCCTTTCGATTTATGTAACGTACTAACTTGCACTAACTCTTTTTCACTTTCAAGGCGTTGCTTCTGCTCGCCCTGCTCACTTTTAGCATTCATTATTTGGTCGCTAAACCAACGTAACAAAGCAAATGCACCTTCATAAATCATGCTATTTTTTTGGAGCAACTCAGTTAAATGCAATAAGTCAGTGAGCAAACGCTCTCCCTGTTGCTCTCCACTATTTTGCGCTAACAAATGTGCGCTGATCCCTTGTTCATGAAGACATTGTTGCAACATCACTAAGATGCCACTCTCTTCCCACACTTGTTTATAACGAGCAAAATCCGCTATTTTGGTTTCCCAACTTAAGGTATCTGAAAAAATAGAATGGATCTGAAAAGGAGTGAGGGAAAATAATTTACAAGCAATCGCAGAGCGCAAGTAACGCTCATTACTTGGATGTAAACAGGCATTTAATAAACGCAACAGATCCTGCGCTAACGTACTTGCAAACACACTTTCTTTTAGTGAAAGATAAACACTATTAATATTTTCTTCTAATAATGCACTTCTAATAATTTTAGCTTCGTTACCGGTACGCACTAACACGGAAA
>JAOFNL010000136.1 GCA_028041985.1 Psychromonas sp.
TCAATCATTAGGACTAATCTCAAGCTCTTTTAAAACTTACCCTAAAGGTTATGAGCATTGCCAAATTCGCTCGGGAGGGAGTTTTTTACATCCATCAAAAACAGATATGGATACTTTTCTCGCAGGAAGCTATTTCACGATGGATGGAAAAAAAGTCTTTAAGCAAGTTGCGTCTCTTATTTCAGGTTTTGTTGAAAGCGGATTAACAAAGGCACAAGTGAGTAAAAAAGATATTCGATATATTGTTCCACATCAAGCAAGCTATTTAGGGTTAAAACATATTGAAACAAGGCTAGGTTTTGATAATAGCCATATGATCAATATAATAGCGACAATGGGGAATCAAATTGCTGCTTCCACGCCCATTGCATTAGATTACTTATTAAAAAATCACGACGTTAAAAAACAAGATAAAATTATGCTTTTGGGGACAGGTGCTGGGCTTTCATTAGGAATGGCGGTATTGTCGCTTTGAAAAAATTAGTGATAACTGGTGGGACGGGAATGCTGGGACAAGCGGTGATCCGTTTGTATCATCAACACTATGACATCCATTTTATAGGAAGAAATAAAGTTTTAGGTGAAAAAATCGCGAAGCAATACCGTGCTGTTTTCCATCAAATTGATTTGTCTCATTCCAAGTCATTAAAAAGTTTAAATCTTGTTTGTTCAGATGCTTATGCTGTCGTTCATTGCGCAGCATTATCTAGCCCATGGGGAAAGGAATCTGATTTTGTATCGGCTAATGTCAAAGGAACAGAGCATATATTAGCTGCGGCTGAAAAATCCAATGCCCAACGGTTTATTCATATATCTACACCCAGTTTATATTTTGATTTTAAAAGCCAAACTGGCATTAAAGAATCATCAGCATTGCCCCAATCATTTTGTAATGAGTACGCGACGACTAAAGCACAAGCCGAGCAAGCTGTGTTAAGTAGCGCTTTACATACCTTTATTTTAAGACCTCGTGGAATTTTTGGCCCTGAAGATAATGCCATCGCACCTAGATTATTAGGGTTTATAAAAAACAACCAATTACTACTTCCTTCATCAAGAGATCCTTTAGTTGATTTAACCTATGTGGATAATGTTGCCGATGCGATTATATTAAGCGTCGAATCAGATTGTGAAAGTGGCAATATATTTAATATAAGTAACGGCGAACCTGCGCATATAAGGTCATTGTTGACTGAACTATTAAATGCTTTAGTACCGAACACTCGAATCAAAGGATTAAACTACAACTGGGTTAAAGTTATTGTGAAATGGAATCAATGGGTTCATCAGTATTTTTTGAATCATAAGGAGCCTAGGTTAACCAATTATAGCGCGGCTTTATTACATTATGATCAGACCTTAGATATTTCAAAAGCGCAAAAAATGTTAGGTTATCAACCTAAAGTAAGTATTAGAGAGGGGATAAAACGTTATGCAAACTGGTATAAAAGTCAGACTATTTAAAGCTGGGTTTTGTACTCATCCAGGATTTATCGTTTTACCCGGAAGTGGCATTAAACCTAAACAGTTTCCAGCTGGTATTGCCTTAATTGAACATCCTAAGCAGGGATATATTTTGTTTGATACAGGTTATCACCCTGATTTTCATAAAAGTACAAGAACTTTTCCGGAACGTTTCTATGCCATGGTTACGCCTTGCCATCTTGACCATGGCGAAAATATTTCTAATCAAATAGAAGCATTAGGTATTGAAAAATCAAAGGTTAAGCATCTTCTACTTTCACATTTTCATGCCGACCATATTGCTGGCATGGTTGATTTTCCAGATACTATAATTCATTGCCATCAAGCGGGACTTGATTATATCAACACGGCTAATCGCATTAATCGTGTACGTAAAGGTTACCTTAAAAAATTAGTACCAGAGAAAGCTTATTCACAGTTTTCATTTTTTGACGCGTTTACACGCGATCTCGGTGAGATACTTGGTTTACCTGAAAAAATAGGGCTATTAGCGCAAGATTGGTTTGATGATCAATCGCTTTATGTGGTGAATTTACCTGGGCATGCTGCTGGACATATCGGGTTATTAATCCAACTTAAAGATTCATTCATTTTTTTATTAGCCGATGCGTGTTGGTTAAAAGAGAGTTTATCTAAAAAAATAGATCAGCATTGGATTGCAAATATATTAAGTGACGATCATCGTGCTTATAAAGATACGTTACAAAAATTAAGACGATGCTATGAATTGAGTGATGATTCTATTGTTTTTGTTCCTTCTCATTGCCAAGAGACTATTACCTCGTTAATCGATAACGGCTGGTTAAGTTGATGGAAAAGTTGCAAATTTTATTTTATTTCTTACAAACTCGGTTTCGTCGTTTTTCGTCAAGAGAACAATTAATTAAATGGCAAGAGAAAAAGATAAAACAACATTTGAAATGGCTTTGTCAACATTCTCCTTTTTATTCTGACTATAAAAATAAACCGCTAAATGAATTTCCAATCATGAATAAAACTATGATGATGGATAACTTTAATCAGCTTAATACTGCACGTCTAGACAAAGATGAATTATTTAATATTGCATTAAATGCAGAAAAAACGAGACAGTTTGATCAGTCGATTATTAACAATATTGCAGTGGGTTTATCAACGGGCACATCGGGACAAAGAGGGCTCTTTTTAGCTTCGAAAAAAGAGCGTGGCATTTGGGCTGGCACTATTTTTGGTAAATTACTACCTAGCCTTAAACAAAAACATCGAATTGCATTGCTGTTAAGGGCTGATAGTCCTTTATATCAAACGGCGAATAAAGGACGAATTCAATTTCATTACGTTGATATCACACAACCTGTTGAGCAATGGCTAGCGTCATTAGTTGCATTCAATCCGACACTGATTATCGGGAGCGCACAAGCAATCCACCTTTGTGCTCAGCAACCTCAAGGTTTAAATCCAAGCACAATAATATCCGCTGCTGAAGTGTTAACCAAGGAAGATAAAGCTTTTATTTCCCACGCTTTTAATCAGCCTGTAAAACAAGTTTATCAATGCACAGAAGGTTTTTTAGCTTGCAGCGATGTTAATAATATTATGCGTTGGAATGAAGACAATGTGTATATCGAGCATCACTGGCTAAATGAAGAGAAAACGCACTTTTCGCCTATTATCACGGATTTTAGACGTAAGACGCAGCCAATCATTCGTTATTTATTGGATGATATTATCGAAGTCGGTGATCAAGCCGGTGTTTTTGAGTCTATTAAAAGCATCAGTGGTCGCTGTGGTGATAGGTTAAATCTGAGTAGCAATAATAAAACAGTAAATGTGTTACCAGATCTAATTTACCGTACGATTAGTTATATCAGTGATCAATTAATTGATTATAAAATCACCCAAGTCGCGTCCAACACAATCGACATTGAAACTGATAAATTCTCTGCTGAAATAAAGCAATCGCTATCAGTTCTATTTAATAAATTGGGCATTGAACAAACCGTGTTTATTGAAAAATCGTCACCTGTTTGGGACTTAAATACTAAAAGAAGACGAGTTGTGAATTTATGCAGTAATAATCAGGTTAACAGTGATGAACATTAAACAAGCATATCAACAACAAATACACGCTGAATGGCAACATTTAGCTGATTATTGGTATCCATTAGTTGAAACTAAATCATTACTCAACAACACCATGATTAAAGTGTCTGCTTTTAATGTTAATTATCTTGTGTGGAAAAATAAACAGGGCGAAACAGGGGTATTTTTAGATATTTGTTGTCATAAACAAGCCCCATTAAGTGAAGGGCATTTACAGGAAAATCAATTAACTTGTCCTTATCATGGTTGGCAATTCGATGATCAAGGAAACTGCGTCAATATCCCTTATAGCGATCAAACGTCAAACTGTGCTAACAAATCATTATTAAAGATTATTTCAAAAAACAACAATGGAATTATTTGGTTTTTTCCTGGAAATCAGAAACTTGCTTTAAATACGGTGCACAATCGGATTTATGAAGATTGGCTATCGTTAGAAGAAGATCTTGTTAAGACGGAAGAGTTCGCTTGTGATGAGCAAGCGTTAATAGAAAACTTTATGGACTCGCCTCATACCAACTTTATTCATTCAGGATTGATTCGAAAAACAAAAAAACTTAAACCACGAGAAATTGTAATTTACATAGATGAACAACAAAAGTTAATTGTGGATCATTTGCCAAGTGATGAAACATTGGGACCATTTAATTGGTTTATCAATCCAAGTAAAAATCCAATACATCATCAAGATATGTTTATTGCACCTTCACAGGTGGATATTCAGTATCAATTTGAGAAAGAAAAAACGAATTTTAGAACGCAAATTATCATGTGTCCCATTGATAAAAATAGAACGCGTGCATTTTTTAAAATAACTTGCCAATTTCGTTTATTTAACCCTTTAATACGCGTGGGTCTTAAGCTGTTTTTACCTATAATCTTGAAGCAGGATAAAAAAATAGTCGATTTACAGTTCAATAATCCCTCTAAACTGGCGCAATTTAAAGGCGAATTTATTGACTATGACCTATACAGTTACCAAGTCAAACTATTACGTGAACAGGCCAAAACACAGCAAGCAAGTACCGGTTTAATTTCATCTGTGCACCACACCTTACTAAAGTTGTAACTTTTATGAATAATTTTTTTTCTACCATTATTTACTCTGCGGCCAATGAAGATCCAAGTTCAGAATTAGCCGCTTTAAAACTAAGCCATGACGATACAGTGCTAACAATTACTGGGAGCGGGGCGAGAGCGTTAGATCTATTAATTGCTGAACCTAAAAAAATAATCAGCATTGATATGAATGAGAAACAAAATTTTTTATTAGCATTAAAGTGCAGCGCATATAAAAATCTTAATTATCCTGATTTTGCACAGTTTTTAGGACTGACGGCATGTAATGACCGATTATCAATATATAAGAAATTAAGTGTAGATTTAAGCGATGAAGCGAAAAGCTATTGGGATCAACAGCTTGATAAAATTGAAAGTGGTATTTTATATTGTGGTGTATGGGAAACTTACCTTCTCAAATTATCTTGGTTAACCCGTTTCAGAAGAGACATAGTTAAACAATTGTTTGATGCTGAGACAGTAGAGCAACAAAAAGCTATTTTTGAAAAAAAATGGAATGGTTTTTTCTGGAAACAGTTTATAAAACTATTAAATGTGCGTTGGATTTGGAAGGTGTTATTAAAAGAGCCTGGAATTGATTTGATAGATCCTAAGCTACATATTGGACGTTATATACATGAGCGATTAGCCTATGTAATAAGCCATCAGAAAGCAAAAACGAACCCATTTTTAAACTTAATTGTATTCGGTAAATACCACAAAGACTGCTTGCCGCTT
>JAOFNL010000135.1 GCA_028041985.1 Psychromonas sp.
AACGATACAATTCGAGGCATAAATTGATGTAAATGGTTACTCCCTTTACGAAATTTATAACGAAGAAGTGAGTTGTTTTAGCAAGCAAAATAGATCAGCTATTTACTGCAATTGGTATTATTAACGTGATTGGTATTACTTCCAACCTTGTAGCCATTGAGCATCATCTTTTAAATCAGGCCAAAAGACTTCGCTTTCTCGATGAGAAATAACGGCTTCAAGCAGACATAATACCACTTCATCATTTTCGTCATAATCGACTTTTGTAATTAAAAAGTGCTTCTCTTTATTCACTGGCTTAAGTGCAGTCCATTTACTATTTAATAATTTTTTAGGGTTAATTTTATTCATAAGTTTATTATCCCACAAAGAATGGATGACTATTAAATGTGTTGATAGCGCTTTTCCCATAATTTAAATGCATAAATGACAGAGAAAGTTAAACACATATACAAAATACCCGCCGCTAAATACGCTTCAAAAGGTGCATAATAACGAGCATTCACAACACGAGCAGCCCCTGTTATATCAACAATAGTTACAACGCCAGCAATAGCGCTACCGTGGATCATAAAGATAATTTCATTACTGTATGCAGGTAATGCACGGCGTAATGAGTTTGGTAAAATAATGCGTCTTAATGTTTGCCAACGACTCATGCCGTAAGCTTTTGCCGCTTCCACTTCTCCGGCAGGCATAGTGCTAATAACACCACGAACGATTTCTGCAGTATAAGCCCCCGTATTTAAAGAAAAAGCTAATAAGGCACAAAACCAAGCTTCTTGAAAGTAATACCAAAGCCAACTTTCACGTAATACATCAAATTGTGCAGCGCCATAATAAATAAGAAACAATTGTACCAATAAAGGCGTTCCACGGAAAAAATACATATAAGCCCAAATAGGACCTTTAATTAACCAGTTTTCATGGCTGCGTAAAATACCAGCAGGCAAAGCAATCAATAAACCAAACAATAATGCAAGCGCGACCAACCAAGTCGTTGTCCATAAACCTTCTAGGTAAAATTGGTATTCATTAACAATGATCGAAAAATCCATATTTACCTCGTTTGAATGCTGTATTTACGCTCAGCCCATTTAAGGGCTGAGGTAGAAATCGCGGTATAGAACAGAAAAACCAACGCGACAAATAAATAAAAGGTAAATGGTTTTTGCGTAGAGCCTGAAGCATCACCAGCAATTTTAACCATATCTTGTAAACCGATAATCGACACTAGCGCCGTGGTTTTTAATAACACTAACCAATTGTTACCTAATCCAGGTAAGGCATGTCGCATCATTTGTGGAAACATTACTCGGAAAAAACGTTTATATTTATTCATCCCATAGGCTGTCGCCGCTTCTAATTGCCCTTTATCCACCGATAAAATAGCACCTCTAAATGTCTCTGCCATATATGCACCAAAAATAAACCCTATGGTCACAATTCCTGCGAAATAAGGACTAACATCAATATAGTCAGGTAAATAGGAGACCCATTCATGATCAGGATAATAACCCGTCATCACTTCATTTAACCATTCGTTAAACTTATAACTCATGTCATTAATGAGCATTTGCCCACCAAAAAAAATTAAT
Source organism: Psychromonas sp. (assembly GCA_028041985.1). GTDB lineage: Bacteria > Pseudomonadota > Gammaproteobacteria > Enterobacterales > Psychromonadaceae > Psychromonas. The sequence goes on from JAOFNL010000135.1 coordinate 1,599, forward strand.
AACATCAGTATTAAGTCAGGAATACCTCGAATAATGGTCGTATAAACTGTTGCGACACTGGTTAAAATGGTTGAATGAGACAACTTAGCGAGTGCAGCTACTAACCCTAAAACAACAGCCAACACTAGCGATAACAAGGCCACTTGCAAGGTTAACCATGCCCCCTCTAAAAAAATCTCTTGATAGCCATATAAATCAAACATAGATATTTATTTCCAAAATAAAAAAGGATGAAGCTGCAAATAAGTAGTTATTGCTAGCTATCACCCTTTTAACTTTTAACGCTATTTTGACTAAAAAAATCGCTGATTAAGCGACAAACTTATTCGGCACCGTACACATCAAAAGTGAAGTATTTATCTTGAATCTTCTGATAAGTACCGTTGGCACGAATAGCTGTGATTGCTTTGTTAAACTGTTCAGCTAAATCTGTATCTTGTTTACGAATTGCAATACCAGCACCGTAACCAAACCATTGTGGGTCATTTAATTCAGGGCCAACAAATGCAAACTTGTCACCATCTTCTTTCATTAACAAACCATCTGTGATTGCAGCAGAATCTGCCATAACATAATCAAGACGACCCGCTTTTAAATCTAAATAAGCTTCGTCAGCAGAACCGTAACGTTTTATTTTTGCAGCAGGAAAGTTGTCAGAAATGTATAAGTCCATTGTAGTTGCACGTTGTACCCCTACTTTTTTATCCGTCATAAACTCTTCAGTAGCAACAAAATCAGCCCCTTTTAGAGCAACAAAACGAGCAGGAATATGCTGATACTTGTTAGTAAATGCTACTTTCTTCTGGCGTTCCTCAGTAATATCCATCGTTGCAATGATCGCATCGAACTTACGTCCTAGCAATGCTGGAATAATGCCATCCCAATCTTGTTTTACCAATGTACATTTAGCCTGCATTTCAGCACACAAAGCATTGGCGATATCAATATCAAATCCAGTCACAGAGCCATCTTCTTCAGTTTGACTAAATGGAGGGTAAGCACCTTCAACACCAATACGAATTTGTTTCCACTCTTTTGCTTGAGCGGTGCCAAATGCAAATGTAAATAGAGCTATCAGTAAAGTAATTTTTTTCATTGTATTTCCTTTTAAGTAATAGAATAACTAACTTTCTTCAACCTACATTAACGAATTAATAGACAGTTGAAATGAATTGTTTAAAGCGTTCTGATGATGGATTTTCAAAAATAACTTCTGGCTTGCCTTGTTCCTCAACCATACCTTGGTGTAAAAATAATACCTTGTTTGATACATCTCTGGCAAAAGCCATTTCATGTGTCACCACTAACATGGTGCGCCCTTCTTCTGCTAAGTCTCGCATAACCGTTAACACTTCCCCGACTAATTCAGGATCTAATGCAGAAGTGGGTTCATCGAATAACATCACTTCTGGTTCAACCGCCAAAGCACGCGCGATAGCAACACGTTGTTGCTGTCCACCAGAGAGTTGTCCAGGGTAGTAATCTTTACGTTCATATAAGCCAACACGTTGCAATAAAGCTTCAGCTTTCACAATGGCTTCTTTTTTAGGAATACCCAATACGTGCACAGGCGCTTCAATCACATTTTCAATGACCGATAGATGTGACCACAAATTAAACCCTTGGAAAACCATGGCTAAACGGCTGCGAATACGCTCGACTTGTTTAATAGAAACAGGAATAGCACCACGCTTTTTATCCTGTTTCATTTCAATCAATTCACCGTTTACTAAGATATCACCAGAAGTGGGTGTCTCCAATAAATTAACACAACGTAATAAAGTACTTTTGCCAGACCCTGAAGCGCCTAATATAGAAATAACATCACCTTTATGGGCTTCTAAGTCGATGCCCTTTAATACTTCATTATCAGCGAAGGATTTATGTAGATTTCTTATGGATAAAGTCGGTGTTGTCATGAGTAAGTTTCATATTATGGTTTCGGAATGATGTTTCATTGTACCTAATTAATTTTAAAAATTAATAAAATTAATACCAAGACTTCATTATTGTCATATTTAGGATGTATGAAATTTATTGTTAATCGATACATTTGAAAAGAAAAGTCATCCAGTTTATTGATCTAAATTAACTAAAAAAAAGATCTTAGGTAGATTTTAAGATATTTCTTTACAAAAATTTAGGTCGTGATATTGTGCGCGCGATCTCAATTCTTTACACAAATACAAAGGATATATTACGTGTCACAATCAACTAATTACGCAAATCCAGCACCTCTAGGTCTTATGGGCTTTGGTATGACGACTGTTTTATTAAACATTCACAATGCAGGTTTTTTTCCAATCAGCGCAATGATACTTGCAATGGGCTTATGTTACGGCGGCATTGCACAAGTTATTGCTGGTGTTTTAGAGTTTAAAAAAGGTAATACTTTTGGTTTAACTGCTTTTACATCATACGGTTTCTTTTGGATAAGCTTAGTTGCATTATTATTATTCCCGCAATTAGGAAATGAAGGTGTAACACAAGCAACACCACATGCATTTATGGCTTGGTATTTAGTCATGTGGGGTGTATTTACAGCATTTATGTTTGTTGGCACATTACGTGGTAACCGTGCTTTACAATTTATTTTCGGTAGTTTAACAGTATTATTTTTCTTATTAGCAGCACGTGACTTTACTGGCTCAGAGTTAATTGGAAAAATAGCGGGTTTTGAAGGTATTGTTTGTGGTTTAAGTGCAATCTACTTAGCCATGGCTGAAGTCATCAATGAACAATATGGTCGTACAGTTTTACCAATCGGTGAATCTAAATAATTAGCATCTAAATCCGTACCACTAAAAAAGCCGAGTTTGACACTCGGCTTTTTTGTCTACACTTTCTTATCCTGAATCTATAAAACAGTAACAATATTATTTTATATTGTTATGCTTTTTAAACTCTTCAATCATTGCCACTGGTTTTACTTTTTTATTGTCATTACGTAAAACATAAACAACAGTTTCACCTTTTGGACCACTGCCAATATCAGTGTAACGTAAAGATGCTTCACCAACTTCACGTACTGATTTCATATCTTCTACAGAGTCAAACACATAAATGCGATTTTCCATACGCATTTCACCATAGAAAGATTCTGAAGGTGCTAATGTGCCCATATAAAGGTTGTAAGCAGCGATTTTACTAAAATGTTTTTTCTTATCTTCACTTGTCATACCATAAACAATTGTTTCGCCATTAGGACCAGCGCCAATGAATGTTTGACGAAAGGAAGTTTCGCCTACCGATAAGAACTCTTGATAAGTATCGAAATCATCAAATACATAAATACGACCTTCAACATGTGCTTCATAAAGATCTCCATTATTCAGATCTACCGCTTCCATCGCTTTATTTGTCATTTCGATTTTGCTTTGTTTTGCTGTTTCAGTAATAGCAGATTTAGTTTCCGATTCGCTACTTGCACAAGCCGATAAAGCTAACGTTAAAGCAGTCACTAAAAGAGTATTTTTCATTTGCATTTTATTTTCCTAAAATAAAGTAAGTCGTAATTAAAGTGCACATACTACAAAACAAATATTTAAGTAATATGACAAATAAATAGCAAATGACAGGAGGTATGAAGAGAGAATAGTTACATCACCAAACTGTATTTTTAACAAGCCGTCATCTTTGATACAATCTCTCGACTGTTTTAAAGGAGCGTTAAATGAAGTTATTGTATTGGCTAGATGAGTGGATAACCCTCTCAAAAGAACAGCAGCAATCACAACTACCTATGTCAGGAGATGATGTATTAGGTGATGTGTTTGTAAAGTATGAATTTATTGACATTGATAAACCATTATTATTCACTTTCTCTCCTGCAGGTACCAACCTCAAAGAACAAGACTTACATGCAGATT
>JAOFNL010000139.1 GCA_028041985.1 Psychromonas sp.
TCGCCACATCCAAAAATAGCGACTAATTTATCAGTGAAGTCGATATCTTCTAAATCAGGAAAAAAATCATCCCAATCACATTGTGCTTCGCCGTAATACCAGGTTGGAATACCAAATAATAGAAGGCTGAATTCAGCGATATCTTCTTTGCTACTTTTAGCAATATCTTTTACTTCTACTAATTTTTTACCTAATTCTTTTTGAATCATTTTTGCAACAGCTTCTGTGTTGCCCGTATCGCTACCAAAGAAAATACCTACGCTAGACATACTTTATACCTTAATTTATTTGATTTAACTGTGCGTGAAGGAGCTTATTGATTAACTCTGCACGACTTATTTCTTGTGTATCAGCCAGTGTATTTAATTGTTCAAATAATTCACTGTCTACTTTTAATTCGATTCGTTTTAAACCGTTTTTCTTATCTCGTAACGTCTGTTTTTGCTTATTAATTTTGAGCTGGACTTGACGTGAGTGAGGATTACTTTTAGGCCTGCCAGGGCGCACCTCATTTGCAAATAGATCGCTAGTAATTCGATCGAATGATTCCTTTGCCATGTTGTTACCTAACCATACTTATCTTTGACTTTTTGCTAACCGAGTCATCAAAATAGATGTTTAACCAATACCTGAATTAACCCATACAATTTCTATCACTGCTTTTGAAATAAAACCAATACAACCAAAAAATAAAACAGCCCAAACTACGTTTCTTCCAAACTTAGGCACGTTACCTCTTTTTAAAACATCTTGTATTGCCATTCCTATGAATAAGAACAGTAAAATATAAAAACCATACAAGCCGATGGTCTCAATTTGCTCTGTATATTGTTCAAGCATATTTTAGCTTCTTCCAAAAAAGGGAATATAGCATATAGAACCTATCGAAAATAGACAAATCTGTTTGTAAAAATATGACTATAATTCAAAAAAATTAATTACCAAGCGGTTAAAGCTTTGTGGTTTTTCAGCATGCAACCAGTGCCCTGTCTCTGGAATTACTTTTAGTTCAGCATTAGGAAATAAGGCAGTGAGGGGGGGCTTGTTTTTGTTCATCAATATAGTTAGACAATTCACCTTTGATGAATAATGTCGGGCCTTGATATCGGTTTTCATGTTCAGGCCATGCACTGATTAGACCATAATTGTTATATAAATTTTCGACGTCATAAATAAAATCAAAACCATCTTCAGTACGTTGGAATGATTTTAATAGAAACATTCTCACTTCTGGGGTCTCAATATAACCTGCAAGTGTTTTCTCGGCTTCGGTTCGATTTTCAGCTTGTAATTGTTGCACCGATTTCAACCCCATAAACACTTCACTATGTCGATCGCCGTAGGTCATTGGTGCTATATCCGCTACCACTAAGCGTGATATGCGTTCTGGTTGTAGTAGTGCACAGGTCATGGCTATTTTTCCACCCATAGAGTGGCCTAATATTGAAAATCTTTCGATCTTTAGGTGATCAGCTAACTCGAAAATATCTTCAGCCATTTCTTGATAGGTCATTGATTTATTTCTTGGGCTGCGACCATGATTGCGAACATCTACGAGTACAATGTCAAAATTTGGTTGTAATTCTTTTGCTAAGCCTGAAAGGTTAGATAAACTACCAAATAAGCCATGCACAAGAAAAATAATTTCACTTTTATTGCCTAATTCATGCTTAGAAGATTGTTTTAGTTGGTAATTTAGTAGCATAAGTGCTCATTTTAAGTAAAAATAAATAAAGCTTATGATAATAACAAATTATGCCTTGAAGCTGAAATTTTTTAACACACTAGTAACAACTATTGTGTGGTCTTGTTGATTTACAGTTCAGTAATGATAAAACTAGTAACAGAGTGGGGAAATAATGAAAACGATAGAAATAGAAGACGATCTATATAAATATATTTTAAATAATATTGAGGCCTTCGGTGAAACTCCTTCACACATTCTCCGTCGTTTATTAGCTTTGCCAGAAGAAAAAAATACAACCGAACCTATTAAACAGGTTCCTCATCTTGAAATCGTAGAGGTTGAACCGTCTGAAATACCTAAGGTATCGTCACATGACGTTCAGCGTGAAAAGCCTGTCAAGTTGACGATTGCTAGCGAACCTGTTGAAATTGAAGAAAACAATGAATATTTGCAACAGGGTATTAGTAAATTATTTAGCAATCCAACCTTTACCTCGGAATCTGTCATCACTAATAAATTTATGATGATGCTGTCAACTATGTATTTTGAAAAGAAATCTGAGTTTATTGAAGCTGCGGATAAAACCAGAGGGCGTACGCGAGCTTATCTAGGAACAGAGTTAGATGAGTTATTAAATTGTGATAACGAAGAAGAATTAGCACAATTTAAAGCCAGTAAACCTAGAAGTATTCCTCACACACCTTACTGGGTAATTACTAATGCAAATACTGGACGTAAACGTATTATTTTGACTCAAATGATGGCATCAATGGGGTATCCTCATAGTTTGATAGAACGTATAAAAGAAGAAATTTAATTTTATTTATTTCACATTCATAACAATATTGAGGTCTTTATGGCAATTCACCCGCGCGCAGGGCAACCTGCACAGGCAAATGATTTAGTTGATATTCCGAAATTAGTGGCAGCATATTACGTCAACCTTCCTGATGTTGAAATACGTGAACAGCAAGTTGCTTTTGGTACTTCTGGGCATCGTGGTTGTTCTTTTAAATACGCATTCACTGAATTACATATTCTTGCCATTACACAAGCGCTGGCCGAATACCGCAAAGAGCAAGGTTATACGGGGCCAATGTTTATCGGTAAAGATACGCATGCTTTATCAGAGCCGGCTTTCATTTCTGCTGTTCAGGTTTTAGTTGAAAATGGAATTAAAGTGATTGTTCAAGAGGGCGGTGGTTATACACCAACCCCCGTTATCTCTCATGCTATTTTACAATACAACAAAGCACATCCAGATTCATTAGCTGATGGTATCGTGATCACGCCTTCACACAATCCTCCTGAAGACGGTGGTTTCAAATATAATCCACCTAATGGCGGTCCTGCAGATAGTGATGTGACAAAATTAATTCAAGATCGTGCCAATGAAATTTTAAACGATAATTATGATGATATTTTGCAAGCTGATTTTGATGAAGCGATGAAGTCAGATTTAGTAGAAGAATATGATTATATTCAGCCTTATGTTGACGATTTGAAAAACGTATTAGATCTTGATGCCATTGCAAAGGCAGGCGTTAAAATAGGTGTTGATACATTGGGTGGTTCGGGTGTGGCTTATTGGCCTGTGATTGCTAAAACTTACGGCTTAGATATTGAAGTTGTTAATGATCGTGTTGATCCTACTTTCTCATTTATGACCTTAGATAAAGATGGAAAAATCCGCATGGATTGTTCATCTCCTTATGCGATGGCTGGTTTAATTGAATTAAAAGATAAATTTGATGTTGCGATTGCTAATGATCCAGATTATGACCGACATGGCATTGTTACTAAATCATCTGGTTTGTTAAATCCTAACCATTATTTAGCTGTGGCAATTAATTATCTATTTACGCATCGACCTGAATGGTCAGAAAAAGCGATTGTGGGCAAAACACTCGTTTCTAGTTCAATGATTGACCGTGTTGTTAATGATTTAGGACGAGAATTATCTGAAGTACCTGTTGGTTTTAAATGGTTTGTGGATGGTTTATTCGAGGGTAAATTTGGCTTTGGTGGTGAAGAAAGTGCTGGTGCCTCGTTCTTACGTAAAGATGGAACGGTGTGGAGCACTGATAAAGATGGGATCATTTTAGCGTTATTAGCTGCTGAAATTATTGCCGTGACCAAAAAAGACCCTGGTGAGCATTATGCTGAGTTTACTGCTAAATTTGGTGCACCTGTATATCAACGTTTTGATGCGCCTGCAACAGCTGAGCAAAAACAGGTATTAGCAAATTTAAGCCCTGAAATGGTTGAAGCAGAAACCTTAGCAGGTGAAAAAATAACAGCTAAGTTAACGCATGCTTCTGGCAATGGTGCAGCCATTGGTGGATTAAAAGTAACCACTGAGAATGGATGGTTTGCTGCTCGCCCATCGGGGACTGAAAATATTTATAAAATATATTCAGAATCATTTTTAGGCGATGAGCATATTGCTTTAATTCAAGCAGAAGCACAGCACATTGTTGCCCAAGCATTTGCTAAAGCAGGTCTTTAATCATATTTATTAAACACTTTTTAACCCTGATTTTTTAATTAATGGCGAAGTATTTACTTCGCCTTTTTTTATTCTTTCTTATTTATTTTTTTTTGAGTTTTTTGAGGGTAACCTTTAAGTTCAGTTAAATATTTTTAAAAAAATGATTAAAACGATTGTTTTTTTTGTCAACATCAGTTATTTTATTGATGTTCGTCACAACTTTAAAAGTGGGTTTTAGATTCAATGGTGCTGTATTCATTTTGAAACCTCGAGAGGATTTGTAGTATGAGCAGTATCGTATAAATTCATAAAATGTATTTTATTTACATTGAATTTGACGTTTTGTAAGGTATTTAAGTAAATGGTGGTAGGGCATGTGCAATTAATTTACTTTTAAGGTGACTTATCAAACGTTGAATTTTTATAATACTTTTTACCTAAATTTGTTTACTGCAACTGACAATTTACAAAATTTAATTTTACACTTAATCAATTTTACACTTAATGAATGGGTATCATATGGCGACTAAAAAAACGACAACAGCTAAGTCTTCAGTAGACACTACAATAACAATTCCTTCTGTTAGTAGTGCTGAAATGCAAAAAGCAATTATCGATCGCTTACATAAAGGCATCGGCACCGATCAATACAAAGCAAATAATAAAGCTTGGTGGAATGCTACCTGTCAGGCTGTCAATGAATTAGTGTTTGAGAAATTAACTGAAACCCAACAAAACCATTCAGGTAAAGATACTCGTGCCGTTAATTACTTATCGCTTGAGTTTTTAATGGGACGTTTATTATCAAATAACCTTCAGAATTTACAAGTTTTCCAAGTCACAGAAGATGCGTTAAAAGCATTAGGTAAAGATTTATACGAATTATGCGATGAAGAGCCGGATATGGCATTAGGGAATGGCGGTTTAGGCCGCCTTGCTGCTTGTTTTATTGACTCTTTAGCAACACTTGGGTATCCAGCAATTGGTTATGGCATCCATTATGAGAATGGTTTATTTAAACAAGAATTTCAAGATGGCCGTCAAATAGAACGCCCTGATACATGGCGTGAATATGGTAACCCATGGGAAATTTGTCGCCCCGAATCAATTCAATTGGTACCTTTATA
>JAOFNL010000137.1 GCA_028041985.1 Psychromonas sp.
CTCACGCAATTCTGAACGCGGGTAAGTAGAACCACCAGAGCTTGCTGCATCATTTGCAACAGTAAAGGTGACACAACCATCATCAAATGTAATTTCTTCAGCACCATTCGAGCCTAGTGTTTTGTTATCAATCAAGTCTTGAATATCATCAACATCATTCATTGAGACGCCATCACCTGTGGTGTAACCCCAGATCGACATATCGATATCACAACTACCCACTGGCACAACAGGGTCCACCACAACTGGCTCTTCTGTCTCAACTGGATCAACAACAACTGGTTCTTCTGTATCAACTGGCTCTTCAGGGTCAATTACTGAACCATCAGCACAACCTAAGATTTTAGTTTCAACAATACTGTTCCAAGTATTAGCTGAGTTACCTGCGCCTGTTACACGAACATAACGTGCAGTTGTGTCAGTTACATCAACGGTTTCATAGCTAGAATCTGCACCAGAAGAAATACCGCCAACTAGTACTGAAGACCAATCGCTGTTGTCAGTAGATGTTTCGATATCAAAGTATGAACTACGTGAGCTACCTTTGTACCATTGAATTGCTAATTCTTTAACAGCCGCTTCAGAACCTAAATCATAAGTGATTGTTTTACCAACACCGTTTGAAGACCACCGAGAGTCATCTGATGTATCTTGATCAATAGTGTTTTCTGGACCGTGTCCATCGTTTGTTCCGTTATCAGATGCAGAAGCGATAGATAGTGTTTCGCTGTCTGTACAAACATCACCTTCAACTGGATCTACTGTTTCAACTGGATCTACTGTTTCAACAGGAGTTGATGTACCAACACTTTCAAGAGCGAAGTCATCAAAACGACCTTCTTCGTTGTAGTAGTTACCGAAAATAGTAATTGAAGTCGCAGAGCCTGAATTAAAAGAAACAGTTACTTTTTCGTAATCATCGCCACCACCCGTTCTTGTGTAACGAGTACCGTCAACTGTTGCACCAATTTTGCCGTAACCTTCAATGTAAGCAGTTAACTCATAATCAGTATTTGCTTCAACTGTTACGTCTTGCTCAAATTTACCACCAGTACCAGTGATTTTTGCAGCTTTTGAACCTGAACGTTCATCGCTAGAAATAGCTGAAGGATCTGTATCTGACCAACCTTCAAATTTATCTTCGAAACCTGCATTCTCAATACTTACTGATGCAGCATTTGCAGCTGGAATTGCTGCCATTGATAAAGCTGCAGCAACCACTGCAGCTGTATATCTTAATTTAGTATTCAATTTCATAATAATTGCTCTCCTTAAAAGAACTTACTGTCTTGTGAATATTGATATCGGCACTTCAACATCAATAATCAATCCATTTTAAAACACCAATTACTCGTCAGATTTTGATCGAGCGCGCTTCATGGGCGATGATATTCGTTTATATTTACTACATTAGCAATGAAAACAGAGAAAAAATTAGAGATCAATATCACACTACTTGCATTTTTGACATCACAGATCACACTAACGAAACATATCAACAAAAAAGTTACCTATTTTAAGGTATTTTTCATAAGTAACTGTATTAAAAAGAATTAAAAACTAAAGGCGGAGATTAAATACAATTGCACACAGTCAAAAACAGCAAATAAAAGACAAATAAATAGCATAATCAAACATAAAAATAATAATTATATGCATAAGTGGGTATTTTTTTCTGGTAAAAATTAACTTTTTGAAGTAATAGACTTTAAGGGTAAATTTTTAACCTGTAATTTTATAAACTGAATTACTTAATAGTTTTTAACTTATACCAATTACATTAAATAAGTTATCTAAATTTTATGCAGGAAAAATGGCTTAGTTTAAGGCGTAAGTTGAGGTACATGGTTGTTCCCTTTACGAAACTTACAACGAAGAAATAAGTTATTTAAAATGGTAAAATAGATCAATTAATTAACGTGATTGGTATTAAATCGACACTTTCTAACAACGAAGAGAGTTGCTTCACTGCTTGCCCTCTGGCTCGTTAGCTTGAACGATAACGGGTATATAAAGACAATCATCATCACAAGGTTCGTAAATTCATGTCTCTTTTAATGACTATCTTCATTTCCCTATGTGGGATATTTGCCGGATTATTTGAAGGGCATAAATATAAGCAACGACGCATTAAACATACGATTGTACGAGGCGTGCAAAAACAGAATAAGGAAAAACAGCAGATTCAATATAAGAAGATAACAAAACTCGATAAATACTTCTCTGAAGCCTTGATTAAAAGCCGTGTAGAACAAGCTTTCTTTATTGTTAAAAATGCCTATTCATCACATGATATTCGATCTGCTATTCCCTTTATCAGTGATGGTTTAGCAGAGTCACTACACATTTTATTCCAGATCCAAACACACAGAAATCGTCAACGTAAAATTGAGAACCTTCATTTGAATACTTGTGAATTAGTAGGAATGGAAGCAGATAAACATTTTGAAACACTGCATTTTAAACTTAATTCCAGTGCTAGTTACTTGATTGTAGATAAAAGTAATGACAACAAAAATATCAACACAAGCACTCCCCTAAAGCAGCATACAGAGTACTGGACCTTTGTGCGTTTGCCAGGAACACAAACACGTAACACACCAGGTTTAATTGAAGGTTATTGCCCAAATTGTGGGAATAGGTTAACACTTAGCCAATTTTCACAGTGTGAGTCTTGCCAATCATTGGTTGGCTCAGGTGAATATGATTGGATTTTAGCTAAAATAACCAGTGAATCTCAGTGGCGCTTTCAAAATGCCAAACGACAAATTCCTGGTGTATCAGATTACCAAGTCGTTGACCCTGCATTTAATATTCCACTGATTGAAGATAGAGTGACCTCTATTTTTTGGCGCTTACAAAAAGCATGGCTAACCCAGCAAGTCGATCCCCTTTTATCTGTAGCACATCCAGAGTTCATCGATGAATTTAAACAGCAACATCTTAAACAGTTTTGTTTTGATAATATCCATTTGGGGCTTTGTGAAGTCAGTCATGTTAAATTTGGTATAGAGTTTGATCAAGTTCATCTCCTCGTTAAATGGCAAGCAAATAAAATAGATTTAACGAGCAATCAAATGAGTGAAAACGGTTTTTACGCTCACCACATTACATTAATCCGTAAAACAGGCTTAACCAGTAATATTAAAAAAGGCTTACAATCATTACATTGTTTTGGTTGTGGCTCACCTCAAAGCAGTAACTATCAAGACTGCTGTGAATACTGTGGCAACCGATTGAACTCAGGTGAACAAGGTTGGATATTAAAAAGATTATCTCCTCACCTAGAGCATATAATTGAGATGAAAGGACAAGAATTTGTCGTCGATAATCAACCCTTTAACAAATCAGATCGCATATTTGACCCAGTATCATTACTATCATGTTTAGTATTAGTGTTATTTGCAGATGGAAAAATTGATCCCGCTGAAAAAAAATGCCTTGATGAGTTTGTAAAAAACCGTCGCATTCCAGAAAAGATACTCGACGATATAATGCACGCAGCTCAAGCAGGCCATTTAGATATGCCAATGCCGGATGAAACCTTAGATGCCTCTGATTGGTTGAATAAGCTCATTGAAATGTGCCTAGCCGATGGCGAAGTGTGTTCACAAGAGAAAAAACTACTACTTGCCTTTGGTGCTAAATTTAATATTTTAGCCATTGATATCAATTTACGTATTAAACAAACACGGAAAAAAATGTATCTTCAACATAAAGAAACTTTAAAAAACCAATTAAAAAAACAAATTAAAGCATAAAAGAAATAGAGATAAATATTATTGACCGCGTTAAATATGATCGTCCAAATAATGTCTTTGCATGTCGATGGCCTGATGACTGTTTATATGCCCGTTATCGTTCAGGTGTTTTTTCCAGTCGTTAGCTTGGACTCCAAATCAAGGTGCGACATGATGAAAATGGCGAGTCCTTATCGAAGGTTGAAACGCAGAGTTGGTTTTCAAAATAACGACCTAGAGAACAAGCTGTGAAACTCCCCCTCTTATACCATTCCGCCTAACAACCTGATCATTATTGCTCATTAAAAAAGTGTTTTTCTGCGTTGCATTCAATCGCAATAGCTAGATGCGCCTTGAACTACATTCTTTTTCCTTCGCAATAATTGGTCATTTAACTAAGCGAAATGGTATTAAATCATTTTCTTGTTTAGAAGGTATATTCAATCACAAATAAAAATATTATAGTGCGCGAAAATTTTATCATCATTATTGGAGCAACAAGATGATACCTCGGGATAATGGAACTCGTGTTTTAGTCATGGGTTACCGTCAGGGCATTTGTGACGCTTTGTTTCGCCTGAATATACCCTATGCGGTATGGGCTGAAAAAGAAGTTAAATCTTCACGAAAAATATTGCACTTACTGGTGCAAAAATTTCCGCGTACGCGTCAACAAATTGCTAAGGTTTTATTAAGTTTTACAGACGTAGGACCCTTTAGCCATGTGATTGCGGGGTCAGAATCATCAGTTTATTGTGCATCTGTCGCCAGACGCATCTTATCTGCTCGTCAATCAAATAATAGTGCGGCACTGCGTTGTAATGATAAATTACATATGAAATCCTACCTACGTGATAAACAGATCCCTATGACAGATTTTATTGCGGGCGAGGAAGTAGAAGATTATTCATCGGTGATTGAACAATTAGGTATTCCTGTCGTAATCAAAGCACGCAAGGAATCTGGAGGGCGATCCATTGAATTGGCAGAAACAGCAGATCAAATTGCTCGTTTAGCGAAACGCACACGAATTATGGAACGCTTTATTAAAGCTCCTGAAGCCAGCATTGAAACATTCATTAATAATGGCGAAATACTTTTCACTAGCACCACACAATATTATCTTAAAAAGCATATTAATGTGGTACCCGCATTACCTCAAGCGATCCCAGAAGAAGCATTAATTGCGTTAAATAAACGTGTATTAGCGGCGCTCAATATAAAATGGGGAATAACACATATGGAAGTTTACCTCAGCGATGAGGGGCTATTATTTGGCGAAATTGCGTTAAGGCCTCCTGGAGGTTACATCATGGAATTAATCAGTAAATCCTATGGTTTCTCTGCTTGGGATGCATTAGTACATATTGAACTTGATTATCCTTTCTCGTTTCCAGAGGCACCGCTGTCATATTCTGCTGCCTCAATTATTCATCCAGGAGCAGGAAAAATTGAGCAAATTAGTAACTGGGATGAAGTTTCTCAGTTACCTTCTGTGTTCAAATCTAAACTAAAAGTGCTTCCCGGCATGACGATAAAAGATCGTAATGGTGTCGGTGAAGATGCTGGGTATTTACTATTAAGCAATATAAATCCTGAA
>JAOFNL010000138.1 GCA_028041985.1 Psychromonas sp.
TCGGAATATCCTCAGTTTCATACCAAGAGCGGTCAGTAATGAACGGCAACCAGTAATTCCAAGAACCAATCAATAATGAAATAGAAAAGAATAGACAGCAGGAGATGGCAATAACCGCAAAGGTTTTTTTCAGCCCTGCAGGAGCAATATTAATAACGACATCAACACCAATATGAAAATGTTTTTTCACTCCATAAGATGCACCAACGAGTACCATCCAAGCGAACATGAAAACAGTAAGTTCTAGTGCCCACAAAATATTGTCATTAAATACATAGCGAACTACCACATTGACAAAAGTCAGCAATGTCATGAAGCCCAAAAATGCAGCGATTAATGTTTCTTCTGCATAATCCGTTATTTTACCTAGACGATGATACAAACTTGTTATAGTCCCTTTCTCCATCTTCCTCACTCCTGTATGAAAATCATTTAATCACTGTATAACCACCTTTTGGTCATACAGTGACACCATGCAGCTACTATTTATTTGATGCTTGCGCTGCATTAATGAGATCTTCTCCGATATCATTTTCAAATTTCTTCCATACAGGTTTGAGCGCATTCACCCATGCTTGACGTTGAGCTGGTGTTAATGTTCGAACGACACCCCCTGCAGCAATTATATTTTGCTTGTTAGTCTCATTCACTTTTGTAGATTCTGCATTTCGTTGTTCAGTGACTTCTTTTAGAATTGTCGCAAGTTGGGTACGAGTATCATCAGGTAAACCATTCCACCAATCGCCTGATGTCACTACTAAGTAATCTAAAATTCCGTGATTTGTTTCGGTAACACCGTCCTGTACTTCAAAGAACTTTTTACCATAAGTATTAGACCAAGTGTTTTCTTGGCCATCGATAACCTTAGTTTGCAACCCACCATAAACTTCTTTAAATGACATCTTCTGTGGATTTGCGCCTAATTGCTCAAATTGTGCGACTAATACATCGGATGCTTGAACCCGAAATTTAAGCCCTTTTGCATCTTCGGGTAACAGTAGTGGTTTATTTGCAGACATTTGTTTCATACCGTTATGCCAAAACTCTAGGCCAACGAGACCACGACGATTCATGGCATTTTTTAATTTATCGCCAGATTCTGAGTTTTGGAAACGGTCCACAGCAGCTACATCAGTAAATAGAAATGGAAGATCAAAAATTCGGTACTTTTTAGTAATTTTTTCGAATTTAGATAAAGAAGGTGCAGCCATTTGCACATCACCATTTAATAGCGCTTCTAACACTTGATTATCGTCATAAAGAGTTGAATTAGGGAAGACCTCCATACAAGCCTTACCATTCATTTCTGTATTAACTCGTTCTTCTAATAAAGAGGCTGCAATCCCTTTGGGGTGTTTATCAGAATTAGTCACATGGCTAAATTTGATGACTATCTCACCAGGGTCGCAATTTGCGATTGCATGACTACTTAACATTGCTGCACTGCATAAAGTCATTAAAGTTAATTTTTTAAACATGTTGAGCTCCTATATCCATATTGATGCACATAAAATATGCATGGTTTTATCTATTAAATTTTTAGTTTTAAAAGTAACTTAAAATTAATTAACACGATTCATTTCAATTAGGGATATAGCAAGTGACAAGCCAATGTTATGAAAATGTTAAAGATCCAGACTCCATAAGGGCTGAATGAATGATGTTTACATGAAGTGAAAAAAAGGAAGGTATAAATGGGTGGATTACCACCCGTTTAAAAATTAACAATGAGTCAATGATGACCACATTAATTAACAAATGACAAAGTTAAAGGTATAAACGTTTCGCTTTTAATAAAGCGCCGAAAACAACAGAGCTGAATGCATCAGCCACTGTGATTGTAATATCAGGGTATCGTGTTGATAATGCGTGTTGAACTAAAGGAGAAAGCCCCATCCCACCCGTCAGGTACATTATTTCAGGTTGTTTATTTGACTGTTCAATCGCTTCATCGATCATGATGAACATTTTGCTAAGCCATTCATCCATCGTTTCAGACACTTGCACCCTATCAATCTGTAAATTAAGTGATTTTTCAACAAACGGTAGAACCAATTCAGTCTCCGATTGATCACTTAATTTAATTTTAGCAAGCTCGATGGAATGCATCATTTGGTGTGTGAGACGCTGTTTTTGAACACGCTGTAAACGCATTAATGGCAATGGGTCTGCACATTCGAAGATATAATCGCTAATTAATTTACTACGAGCAGGTGAATAAAACTCGCTCATTAAGGGCATATTATCAATATCATAAACACCAGAGAACAGCATATTTGGAATCGCTTTACCAGATTCAGTTCTCCCTCCTCGACCAAATAAAGGTGATACAACCCCATTAGCGAGCGCTTTATCACAAACGATCCCCCCTTGTCTGATACCTTGAGTTGCGAAAATATCTTGGCTGCGATCTAACTGCTCTGCTTTTTTTTGACTCAATAAACAGAAAGTCACATCCGAAGTACCACCGCCTAAATCAACCACCATTGCGTTAGTAGGCTTTTCGATGGTTTGCTCAAAATGATAAGCAGCAGCTAGCGGTTCATGAATGAACTCCACATGAGTAAACCCCACTTTGTGTGCCGCCCTCAACATTAATGCTTCAGCTTGTTTATTTCCTAATTCGCCCATCGTTGAATGATAATTTACTGGACGAGCAATGACTGCTTTAGTGATGTTTCATTCAAGTTGCTTTTCAGCACATTGCTTTAGATAAGAAAGAAACCTTACCACTAAGATTTCAAAGCTATCTAATAATCGTTTAGGTATTTTAGCGCCAAGAAAGTTTTTTGGGCTGTTCACATAGCGACCTTCATGCGGTGTTAATAAAAATGCATTGAAGCCTTTTTCCCCAAATAAAATCTCACCTGCTGCTAACATATCAATTAAAGTCTGCTCATTGGCTTTCGCATCTTGGCTATCGCTCCCAGTCCCATCATCCGCTAAATATATAGCCGAACGAATTTTATATGGATTATCGCTATTCTCATCGACCACAATCAACGTGGGTTGTTCATTTACTAAAGCAGCAACAGCACAATTACTTGTTCCAAAGTCAATTCCAATAAAATCACTCTTCATGAATTTCCTAAATAAACATAAAAATAAAGGACGAGATTCTACTTGATAATGCGATAAATATACAGGTCAGTATCCACAGTGATGACGATAAACCATGTGATAGAACTTCAATGAATATAAATAATTATTTACAAGAAACATTAAAGATGCAAAATAAATGCATCTTTAATGTTTCTAGGATTGATATGCATATAACACGCTATACAGATTATTCATTACGGGTACTCATTTACTTGGCTATCAATAACCAACAACTTACAACAATTAACGATATAGCAATAAGTTACGCTATATCCAAAAACCATTTGATGAAGATTGTGCAACAACTCAATCAACAAGGTTATATTTTAGCGACGCGCGGAAAGAATGGCGGCATTAAACTTAATTACCCAGCTAACGAAATAAACATTGGACAATTAGTAAGAGAAATAGAAGACAAAAACAAACTGGTTGAATGCTTTGGCGCCGACAATCAATGTGTTATCACGCCAAGTTGTCAGCTCAAAAAAGTGTTTGCTCAAGCACAAGAAAGTTTTTTTAGTGCATTAGATTCCTACACTCTTCAAGACCTTATTGGGGAGTCAACACAAAATGCTTTAACCGAATTATTAGCGATTAAAGTTTTATAAATATGATTAATAATGGTGAGACCATGTTGAAAATTTCAGACCCAAGTAAGCCCAAAAAAGCTATAAAACAACCCATCGCATTTTTAGAATTTGCTTTTCGTCCATTCTTTTTATTCGCTTCTATCTTCAGCATTGTCAGTCTGCTGATATGGAACGGCATAATGACAGGCAATTTTTCTATCGACTTATATGGCGGCAGTTTGTGGTGGCATATACATGAAATGTTATTTGCATTTGCAGCGACGGTGATCGTTGGTTTTTTATTAACCGCAGTGCAAAATTGGACTGGTTTACGTAGTTTGCATGGTAAATGGTTAGGTATTCTTTTTATAATCTGGCTATTAGCAAGAATAGCTATGTTTTTACCTCAAACATTACCAAATTCACTCATTATGGTATTAGATATTGCTTTCTTACCATTGGCAGCCATTGCATTAGCACAACTCATAATCAAAGCAAAATTATGGCGTAATCTGATGTTTATACCAATTTTGTTAGCGATGTCGGTCACTAATGCATTTTTGCATTATGCGGCTGTTAATTATGATTCAACATTAATGACTAATGCATCTACTTTCATGGTGTTATTAATTACGCTGGTTATGTGTATTATGGGCGGACGAGTCTTCCCTATGTTTACAGCAAATGGAACTCAAACTCCACGTGTCAATGCGATCCCTTTATTAGAGAAATGTTCAATCGCAAGTATTTTACTGGCAGTTATTGCAGGCTCAGGTGTACTCAACCTACCAGCTACAATCATCAGTATCTTATTTTTTAGTGCTGCGCTCATCCATGGCTACCGTGTTTATCGGTGGAAATTTTCAGTGACATTGAAAACACCACTTGTATGGTCTTTACATATTAGTTATTGGTGTATTGTACTTGGTTTATTAATGTTTGGTTTATCCAAAATAACAACCTTAGTGACCCATTCACAAGCCATTCATACACTAACTGTTGGTGCAATGGCCACTATGATCTTAAGTATGATTTCGCGTGTTTCATTAGGGCATACGGGACGAATGATTGTCGTTGGTAAAACCATGACCATTGCGTTCTTTGCCATCATATTCGCCTTTTTAACGCGGGTATTCGGCAACTATTTCATAGCAAACTATGGTGATGTTTTATCGCTGACAGTTTTATTTTGGGTTATTGGTTTTGGATTATTCATCATTGTTTACACCCCCATTTTATTAAAACCAAGAGCGCAGTAGATAGTTAACAAGGTCGAGAACACACCTTAAGTTGTTTTAATTTACCTATCAAAATACATATTAACAGGAGATAAGAGATGAGTTGTTGTGGCGGATGTGGTGGTGGTAATCTTGAAGATGATAAAAAACCACAGGAAGATAAAGAAACAAAAGATCAAGAATAACACTTAACAAAACTAATAATTCAAAGCCAGTCACTTCAAAATGACTGGCTTTTTATTAAAGAAATACAGTTTATCCCCTCTTATTACCCATTCAGTCATTAGCTTTCAAGTTTACGACACCAAGGCCAAGCGCGAATTTTGCCTTGAATGGTAACGGATATAGAGCAAAATATAGCCTCTAAAAAAATATACCAATAAGCGCTTAATGTAATTATTTAGAC
>JAOFNL010000014.1 GCA_028041985.1 Psychromonas sp.
AATTTCAACATAAAAGTAGGATTAATCCTGCGCCCCAAAATAGAGAGTCTCTAGCAATAACTCTCAGCTAATAATTGATGGGATTAATGCCTAATAACTGACTTGAACCGTCACGACGAAAATTAGATGCGGGGATTTGATTCTCAAAGAATCATTAAGTTGTTGCGAATAAGAAAAAAAGAAGAAATCCCGATGACAAATTTTGGACATAAAAAAACCAGCAATAAGCTGGTTGATTTATAGAATTGGTGCCCGGAGACGGACTTGAACCGTCACGACCAGAATTAGATGCGGGGATTTGATTCTCAAAGAATCATTAAGTTGTTGCGAATAAGAAAAAAAGAAGAAATCCCGATGACAAATTTTGGACATAAAAAAACCAGCAATAAGCTGGTTGATTTATAGAATTGGTGCCCGGAGACGGACTTGAACCGTCACGACCATAAGTCGAGGGATTTTAAATCCCTTGTGTCTACCGATTTCACCACCCGGGCAAATTCTATAATGGAGGCGGAACCCGGAGTCGAACCGAGGTGGATGGATTTGCAATCCACTGCATGGCCACTCTGCCATTCCGCCAAAAACATTTGGAGCGTTACACGAGACTCGAACTCGTGACCCCAACCTTGGCAAGGTTGTGCTCTACCAACTGAGCTAGTAACGCATCACTATGTTTATCTTAAAAGGAAGTAGTAAACTATTTCCCCTCTCGATGTGTGCGCATTCTAATGATTCTTCACAATGAGTCAATAAAAATTATCGACTTTTTTACTTCTTTTAAGCTGTTCGACGTTTTTTTAGACGAAGCGTTTAGATAATCAGCGATTTATATTTCATCACTCTTTTTTAATAACGGCCAAGCAGCTCGCAAATAGACCACCATAGACCACAAAGTTAACCCTGTCGCAATATATAAGAAAGTAAACCCAACCCACTCCATTTCTATAGAGTATTGCCAAATTAATAAAAACAATGCAAACATTTGCGAAGCCGTTTTAACTTTACCAATTGAAGAAACGGCCACACTTGCTCTTTCACCTATTTCTGCCATCCACTCTCTTAGGGCGGATATAATAATTTCACGACAAATCATTACCATCGCAGGCACAGTAATCCAAATAACGGCATAATGTTCAACAATCATCACTAAAGACACAGCTACCATTATTTTATCTGCAACAGGGTCAAGAAAGGCACCAAAAGAGGTTTGCTGATTTAAACGGCGAGCTAAATAACCATCTAATAAATCCGTTACCCCTGCAAGCCAAAAAACAAAAGCGGCAATGGGTGCAGACCAGATAAAGGGTAAATAATAAATAACCACAAAAACAGGGATTAAAAGTATTCGGAAACTGGTCAAAATATTGGGAATGTTAAGCATTAAAATATCCTTTAAGGTAAGCCTGCTTATTTTGGCACTTTATGCTTCGCTTTTGCAAATGCTTAACTCATAAAAGAGAAATTAAAATCAGCGATTAACACTTCATAGGTAGTTTCTACAGAGAAAAAGTTTCAAAGATTCAGAATCTATTTCTCAAGCGTTTTACATAGCTACAATAACAACTAAATCATCTAATTAATAACAAAGATAATTAAATCAATCGATTAAAAATTCAATGCTTCATGAATTGTTTCAGCTAGGCTTTTACTGATCCCATTTAGCTTTGATAATTCATCAACACTTGCTGACTTAACACCTTGTAACCCCCCAAAATGATTAAGTAGCATTTGTCGTCGTTTAGCACCTACACCAGTAATACCTTCTAGAGTACTGGTTTTCCTTACTTTATCTCGCTGTTGTCTGTGTCCCATTATGGCAAATCGATGTGATTCATCACGAATCTGCTGAATTAAATGTAAAGCGGGTGAATGGCTGTCTATCTCTAAAATTTCGTGACTCTCGGCTAAGATTAAAGTTTCTAACCCAGCTTTACGAGTAACACCTTTTGCAATACCTATGAGTAAGGGATACTTATCTGGAAAGTTGTGCTCAAGTGAACTAATGATAGTTTCAGCTTGGCTTAACTGCCCTAAACCACCATCAATAAATATAATATCAGGAGTGGTTTCAGCGCTTTGAACATCTTTAAAACGTCGCGCTAGCACTTGTCCCATTGCGGCATAATCATCACCTGGTGTAATGCCGGTAATATTAAAACGACGATAGTCAGATTTTTTAGCACCTTCACGATTAAATACTACACTCGATGCTACTGTTTTTTCCCCCATCATATGTGAAATATCGTAGCACTCCATACGTTGAATCGGCTTAGTTAGCTCTAGTTTCTCTTCTAATAGAGTGTAGCGTTGTAAAATAGATTTTTGTTGGCTTAAGTGAGTGCTTAAGGCTATATCCGCATTAGTTTTAGCAAGTTTAGTAAAACGAGTTCGCTCACCTCGCATCACTATTTTTAGCTTAGTTTTATAACCACTATGCTCAGAAAATAGTTCTTCAAATATTTCTCGATCGTTAAAATCATCGGTTAATAATATTTCACGGGGAATCGCACGACCATTTTGACCAGACAGATAGAATTGACTTAAGAAACTACTTAGCACCTCATCTTTAGTGCTATTTTTCGGTACTTTAGGAAAATAGTTACGGCTACCTAAAACACGTCCCTGCCGAATAAATAACATATGAATACTTGCTACACCATGTTGATAAGTAAGGCCAAGTACATCGAGTTGTTCAACTTCACCACTCACCCACTGTTGCTCTTGCACTTTTTTTAATGATTGAATTTGATCGCGTCTAACCGCTGCTTTTTCAAACTCTAAGCACTCACTTGCACGTTCCATTTCTGTCACTAACTCTTCAATCACATGCTGACTTTTACCTTGCAAAAAAGCCGTTGCCAATTCTACCTGATGAGCGTATTCCTCTTCTGGCATTGCATTCACACAAGGACCTAAGCAACGTTTAAGTTGATACTGCAAACAAGGTCGTGAACGATTTTTATAGTAGCTATCTTCACACTGGCGGATAGGAAACAACTTTTGCATTAAATGCAAACTTTCACGTACAGCACCACCACTTGGGTAAGGGCCAAAATACGTCCCTTTACGTTTTTTGTTTTGCGAACGTACCAATGTTAATTGTGGATGTTTATGGTCGCTTAAAAATAGATATGGGTAGGATTTATCATCTCGTAAAAGCACATTGTATTTGGGCTTATGCTGTTTAATAAAGTTATGTTCAAGTATTAGCGCTTCTGTTTCGGTATGCGTCACCGTGACTTCGATACGCACGATGTGGCTAACTAAGGCAAGTGTTTTAGGGTGTTTTTGAGTGAGACTGAAATAACTACTCAAGCGCTTTTTAAGATTTTTTGCTTTTCCGATATAGATGATTTCATCTTTATTATTGAACATACGATAGACACCGGGTTCACTGGTTACCGTTTTTAAAAAAGCTTCATAATTAAATTTAGTCATATTCTACACAAAGTCAGTCATTAAATAGCACAAAAGAAAAAGGCACCTCAAGGTGCCTATTATACAGATTTAAAAGTGCTGTGACTAAAGTGTATCTGCATCTAACATGCCGTAGCGAATGGCAAGATGCGTTAACTCAACATCCCCGTGAACACCTAGTTTTTCGAATAAACGATAGCGATAGCTGTTAATTGTTTTAGGACTCAGATTAAGTTGCTCTGAAATATCGACTACTCGCTGCCCTTTGGTGATCATCATCATGATTTGTAATTCACGTTCAGATAACACACTAAATGGGTCTTCATTACTCGGTGATAATTGCGATAATGCCATTTGCTGTGCTATTTCAGGCGCTAAATATCGTTGTCCTGAGTTAACCGCGCGAATTGCATTCAATACTTCATCAGGTGCAGCAGCTTTACTTAAATAACCTGCGGCGCCTGCTTGCATTACCTTGGTTGGGAATGGATTCTCAGTATGCATAGTTAACATAATGATTTTAATATCTTCGTTAATACGCAAAATTTTATTCATCGCATCAAGCCCACCAATACCGGGCATATTAATATCCATTAAAATTACATCTGGTTCATTACTACGGCACCACTTAACAGCATTCTCTCCACTGTCAGCTTCGCCAATTACTTTCATGCCTCGAACATCATCAATGATACGGCGTATCCCTGTACGAACTAATTCATGGTCATCGACCAACAGGATATTTATCACTAAATTTCTCCGTATGAGTAAGTGTTTACTTTAATTAATAAACTTGTGTAGATTAATTTACGCGAATTATATTACCTCACTGAACTTGATATCACATACATAAAAAAGATGATGTTCTGAGCTAGTTAACAATTATTTGCATGTAGTTTATATAATACGCGACCGCATCTTAAACCACTTATTTATGCAAAGGGAAGTACATATTTACAAACTATTTCTTATTGGGTATAAAAAAGACCGCTCGAAAGCGGCCTATATAAAAACAAGACAAACTATTTACTTATGTCGTCAAAAAACGTTTTCAAACTATTTAAAAAACCTTCTGATTTAGGCTTATGTTTACTGCTAGTGCCACCATTTGAAGATAACGAATTTTCAAACTCTTTTAATAATTCACGCTGTTTGCTTGAAAGTTTAACAGGCGTCTCAACTGTCACTTTACACATTAAATCACCTGTAGAATGACTACGTACCGATTTAACACCTTTACCGCGCATACGGAACATGCGGCCCGTTTGCGTTTCTGCAGCAATTTTAAGTTTTACTCGACCATCTAAAGTAGGGACTTCAATTTCCCCACCTAATGCAGCTTCAGTAAAGCTGATTGGCACTTCGCAATATAAGTCATTTCCATCACGCTCAAATACATCGTGTGGGCGAACGTTCATTTGCACATAAAGGTCACCCGCTGGCGCGCCATGTTCTCCTGCTTCTCCTTCCCCACTTAAACGGATACGGTCACCAGTATCAACGCCCGCAGGGATTTTAACTGATAATGTTTTACTACGTTCGTAACGACCTTCACCATGACACTTGCCACATGGATCAGTGATAATTTTGCCTTTACCGCGACACGTAGGGCAGGTCTGATTAACCGCAAAGAAACCTTGGCGCATTTGCACTTGGCCTTGGCCATGACAAGTCCCACAAGACTTCGCATCAGAGCCTTTTTTAGCACCGGAGCCATTACATTGTTCACAATGCACTAACGTTGGGATCTCAATCTCTTTAGAAATACCTTTAACGGCCTCTTCTAACGACAATTCCATATTGTAACGTAAGTCTGAGCCTTGCTGTGCACGTTGAGCACCACCTCGACCACGCCCACCACCAAAAATATCACCGAAAATATCGTCAAAACCGCCACCACCAAAACCACCACCACCTTGGCCTTGTTGATTAACACCATCATGACCATATTGATCAAATGCTGCTTTTTTATTAGGATCGCTAAGAATTTCGTAAGCTTCTTTTACTTCCTTGAATTTTTCTTCTAGCGCTACATCACCTTTTGTACGATCTGGGTGATACTTCATCGCTAAGCGTTTATAAGCTTTTTTAACTTCTCTTTCTGTCGCATCTCGGCTTAAACCAAGTACTTCATAACAATCACGTTTAGACATGGATATTTCTCAAATCTCTGTTTATTGAAAACAAACACGCGGATTATAGATAATTCCATAACCCGCGAGTTGAAACGATATAACTTATTTAGGGGTTACCTAATTATTTTTTCTCGTCTTTTACTTCTTCAAACTCAGCATCAACGATGTCGTCGTCTTGCTTAGCTTCTTGCTGCTCAGCACCCGCTTCACCCGCTTGTGCTTTCTGTTGAGCAATCTCACCTAATTTAGCAGATGCTTCAACTAGCGCTTGAGTTTTAGCTTCAATTTCAGCTTTATCTTCGCCTTTAGTTGCTTTTTCAAGTTCACTTACAGCAGCTTCTATTTTTTCTTTCTCATCAGCAGGAAGAGCGTCACCAGCTTCATCAATTTGTTTCTTAGTTGCATGAAGTAATGCATCAGCTTGGTTACGCGCAGTAACTACTTCTTCAAACTTTTTATCAGCATCAGCATTTGCTTCTGCATCATTTACCATTTTTTCAATCTCTTCATCAGATAGACCTGAGCTTGATTTGATAGTAATTTTTTGCTCTTGGTTAGTATCTTTATCTTTTGCAGATACATGTAAGATACCATCAGCATCCATATCGAATGTTACTTCGATTTGTGGTGTACCACGGCTAGCAGCACGAATACCTTCTAGGTTAAATTGACCTAAAGATTTGTTATCCGCAGCACGCTTACGCTCACCTTGAAGAATGTGGATAGTTACAGCACTTTGGTTATCTTCAGCAGTAGAGAACGTTTGTGACTGTTTAGTTGGGATAGTTGTATTTTTCTCGATAACTTTCGTTAAAACACCACCCATTGTTTCGATACCTAGTGATAACGGTGTAACGTCTAATAGTAGTACGTCAGTTTTGTCACCAGAAAGTACAGCACCTTGAATAGCAGCCCCCATTGCAACCGCTTCATCAGGGTTTACGTCTTTACGAGCTGCTTTACCAAAGAATTCAGCTACAGCAGCTTGTACTAGTGGCATACGGGTTTGACCACCTACTAGGATAACGTCATCGATATCACCAACAGATAAATCTGCATCTTTCAATGCAATGCGTAAAGGCTCAAGTGTTGCCTTAACCATATCTTCAACTAAAGACTCTAGTTTAGAACGAGTTACTTTAATATTTAAATGTTTAGGGCCTGATGCATCAGCAGTGATGTATGGCAGGTTAATATCTGTTTGTTGAGCAGACGAAAGTTCAATTTTAGCTTTCTCAGCCGCTTCTTTAACACGTTGCATTGCAAGTGGATCTTTTGTTAGATCAAAGCCTTGGTCTTTTTGGAATTCTTTAACTAAAAAGTTGATTAAACGGTTATCAAAATCTTCACCACCTAAGTGTGTATCACCATTAGTAGCTAGTACTTCAAATGTTTTTTCACCATCTACATCATCGATTTCAATGATAGAGATATCGAATGTACCACCACCTAAATCGTATACAGCAACAACACTGTCGCCTTTAGAGTTGTTAACACCGTAAGCAAATGCAGCAGCTGTAGGCTCATTGATGATACGTTTAACATCAAGACCCGCGATACGGCCAGCATCTTTAGTTGCTTGACGTTGTGCATCATTAAAGTAAGCAGGAACAGTAATAACTGCACCAGATACTTTTTCACCTAGGTAGTCTTCAGCTGTTTTTTTCATTTTTTTCAATACTTCAGCAGAGATTTGTGGTGCAGCCATTTTTTTGCCACGAGTTTCAACCCATGCATCACCATTATCTGCTTTTACAATTTTGTAAGGCATGATTTTAATATCACGCTGAACTTC
This sequence comes from Psychromonas sp., assembly GCA_028041985.1. GTDB lineage: Bacteria > Pseudomonadota > Gammaproteobacteria > Enterobacterales > Psychromonadaceae > Psychromonas. The sequence goes on from JAOFNL010000014.1 coordinate 7,348, forward strand.
TTCATCTTCAAAACGACGACCAATAAGACGCTTAATACCGAATAGTGTATTTTGTGGGTTAGTTACAGCTTGACGTTTAGCTGGTTGACCTACTAAGATTTCACCGTCTTCTGTATAAGCAATGATTGAAGGAGTTGTACGTTCACCTTCTGCGTTTTCAATGATTTTAGCTACATCACCATCCAGTACAGAAACACATGAATTTGTAGTACCTAAATCAATACCGATAATTTTACCCATTTTAACTCTCTCCACACTTGTTAATAGTTGTTACTTGTTTATTTGACTGAACTGCAACTTTGCAGTATTCGTTTGATAGTTTATATATAAGGGGGGATTTTCTTGTTTCAAGGGTAACAAGTAAAAAAATTGCATTTATTTTTATTTATTTTCGCTTATAAAACATAAAGTGTATTTACAGCTTGGTTAAACAACTATTGGACTCAAATAGCCAATCAATAATTAAAATGATTAACTAAAAATTAAAGCTTGGTAAAAACACAATATCTACTTTATTCCTAATATTTAGACATAAAAAAAGATGCCGAAGCATCTTTTATAAAACTAATTAGGTTTATTTTAAAGCGCTAAATTATTCAGCAGCTTTTGAAACAACAACCATCGCTGGTCGTATTACTTGACCACCACTTAACTCATAACCTTTTTGCATTACAGCAACAACTTGATTAGCCGGAACACCTTCGACAACTTGCATACTCATTGCTTGATGCTTTTCAGGGTTTAATGTTTCTCCCATCGGGTCAATCTGCTCAATACCAATACTACCAATTGCTTTGATTAATTCAGTCAAGGTCATTTCTACACCTTCAACCATAGGTTTTAATGTTTCATTTTCTTTATCTGCATGTTGGATAGCTAGTTCCAAATGGTCAACTACTGGCGTTAATGCATTAGCAAATGTTCTTAATACAGATTTACGACGATTCTCAGCATCGATACCCGCTTTACGAATTTCATTTTGAGCAAAAGCTTGAGCACGAACGACTAAATCTTTTTGTTCTGTTAATGCTTCTTCAGCTGCTGCTAATTTTTTAGTGAGCTCCTCGATTTGCAATGCTTGTTCATCAACGACTTCCACTTCAGTCTCTTCAGCAACAGTTTCAACTTGTTGCTCAACGGCATCTTCACCTAAAACAGTTTCAATTGCTTCTTCAACACTCTTTTTTTGTTCTTCACTCATTGTGTAATCCTATCTAACATTAATTTGGGGCAATTTATAAGCTCTATTATGGGGATAGTAATAATAGTTTCAAGCCTGTTAATAAAAACATTTAATAGAGGTATACTGAAAATCACCGAATTTATCGCTAATAGGCATTATATGAGTCAAGGTAAAACACAACAAGGTCAATTTAAAACCATTGGGTTAATTGGTAAGCCGCAACATAGTGAAGCAACACAAACCTTGATTAGCCTGTATCTTTTTTTACAAGCACGCGGACATCTTATTATAGTTGATGAGCGTTTAACTGATGATTTGGACATACCAAAACTGAGCTACGATGATTTAGTCGGTATCGGTCATAAATGCGATTTAGCCATTGTTGTCGGTGGTGATGGTTATATGCTAGGCGCAGCAAGGGTATTAGCAAGGTACGATATTTCTGTGATTGGCGTTAACAGAGGTAATTTAGGTTTTTTAACGGATTTAGATCCTGACAATTTCGAACAACCACTGACCGAAGTATTAGAAGGTAACTATCAAACTGAAAATAGATTTTTATTAGAAGCACAAGTCTATAGCCACGGGCATATAAAAAGCAGTAGCACTGCAGTCAATGAAGCCGTCTTACATCCAGATAAAATTGCCCATATGATTGAATTTGAAGTGTATGTAAATGACAACTTCATGCTAAATCAACGCGCCGATGGTTTAATACTTTCTACGCCGACAGGATCAACAGCTTACTCACTTTCAGGCGGAGGCCCAATTTTAACACCTAATTTAGATGCAATTAGCTTATTACCTATGTTCCCTCATACATTAAATAGTCGCCCAATTGTTATTGATGCCAATAGCACGGTGCGGTTAAAAATATCACAAAGTAACTCGACTGAAATGCAAATTAGCTGCGACAGCCATGTTAATTTATCAGTTTTACCTGGTGATGAAGTTGTTATTAAAAAAACACTGCATAAATTAAAGCTACTCCATCCACAGAACTACAATTATTTCCATGTACTTCACAACAAATTCGGATGGGGCAATAAACTCTATTAAGTAAACTAATATGGAGGTGAAATACCTCCATTATCTAAACCGCCCTTCTATCGCATAAAAATATTCAAAAAATTCCCCTTATCACTTTACTGTTTAAAAAAACAGTATTACACTGTATTTACAAACAGTAGTTTGAAACATTATGATCAACATGGGATGTGAATTTTATGCTAAGCCAATTAACTGTGCAGCACTTTGCTATCGTCAAATTTTTAGAGCTTGATTTTCATCAAGGGATGACCACCATCACTGGTGAAACGGGTGCAGGTAAGTCTATCGCTATTGATGCGCTTGGCTTATGTTTAGGCGACAGAGCAGATATAAGCATGATCCGACAAGGCACAGATAAAGCAGAAGTCAGCGCTCGATTTAACTTGAGCGACACTCCCAACGCATTAACTTGGTTACAAAACAATGACCTTGAAAATAGCTTAAGTGATAATCCAAACGAATGTTTATTACGTCGAATCATTACAAGAGAAGGACGTTCAAGAGCTTATATCAATGTGACTCCCGTACCACTTTCGCAACTAAAAAGTTTAGGGCAATTATTAGTTAATGTTCATGGCCAACACGCTCATCAAAGTTTATTACGAAGTGATACACAGTTATCTATCATCGATGAATATGCGAACCATCAACAACTATTACAAAAAGTAAAAGATACCTATCAAGGCTGTCACTTCTTAAAAAAACAATTGAGTCAACAACAACTAAACCAGCAAGAAAAAGAAGCGCGTAAACAGCTATTAGAATACCAAATCGTTGAGTTAGATGAATTTTCGTTAGGTGAGAATGAGTTTGCAGAAATTGAGTCAGAACACAAACGTTTAGCAAACAGTGGCTCATTATTAGAAAGCACACAAATCAGTCTAAATTTATTAACCGACTCTGATGAAGTGGATGCCTTAACGCTATTACAAAAAAGTATTACCTTGCTAGAAGCCCAAGTACATCACGATAGTAAACTTGCAAAAATCGTGAACAGTTTACAAGAAGCGGTCATACAAATTGAAGATGCAGGTTATGAGTTGCGCCAATACAGTGAACAATTAGAACTCGATCCAGAAGAATTTGAACAATTAGAGTCTCGTTTAAGTCAAGCGCTAACCTTAGCAAGAAAGCACCAAGTACAACCAGAGATGTTATATGCATATCATCAAAAATTAAGTAAAGAATATAAACAACTCAACAACAGTGAAGCAGAGATTGAGCAATTAACGATTGATCTTGAGAATGCACAAAAAAATTATGCAACACATGCACAAAAATTGAGTCAAAGCCGTCAACGTTACGCGAAAGAGTTGAGTAAGAAGATTACTGCAAGTATTCAAAAATTAAATATGGAAGATGGTCAATTTCAAGTCTCCATTACACAAAATAGCCCAACAAGTTTTAGTCCTTTAGGCATCGACAATATAGAATTCCAAGTCGCAGCAAATGCAGGGCAAGATTTGCAAAATCTAGGCAAAGTTGCATCAGGAGGCGAATTATCTCGTATTAGTTTAGCCATTCAAGTGATCATCAGCCAACGAGTATCAACTCCGACGCTGATTTTTGATGAAGTAGATGTGGGTATTAGTGGTGCAACAGCTGCGGTTGTAGGCAGTTTATTGCGACAACTTGGTGAAAGCACTCAAATATTTTGTGTTACACATTTACCGCAAGTGGCAGGAAACGGCCATCAACAAATGATTGTCAACAAACAAAGTGATGGGAAAAGTACTAATACGAATATGCAGCTATTAGATAACACTCAACGCATTCGTGAATTAGCTAGGTTATTAGGTGGTGACAGTATCACTGAACATACATTAGCCAACGCAAAAGAGCTTTTAATTAGCCAATAATATTATTCTTATTTCAAATTAATAAGCCCCCTATTATCACCTTATAAAAATCATAAATATTTTATGAGGTGAATAACCTTTTTCAACTTAATTTCATTTTGTATTTTTATAGCTCAGTAGCCAATAATTTGCCTCGAGATTTAAAGGAGGAAATGTTCATCATCGATTTAAAGTAATTTCAATTGTGTTTATGATTTATTACTTTTTGTAAATGCTACAAAGCTATCATTTAAATAGTTTGTTATATTAACGCTACTTTTTTTAATTGGCGTTAAAAATGAAAAATTTTCTGCTCTTATTTCTTATCATCACGCTTACTGGTTGTTCATTATTGAATAATGAAGACCCAGAGACCGAACAAGTACAAAAGGTCATGAGTTGGGAGGAACATCAAAAACAACTGCAAGCACTCACAACTTGGTCATTAACGGGCAAGTTTGCTGTCTTTATTGGTAAAGAACGTCAAACTGCAAATTTACATTGGCAACAGCAACAAGAAAACTACACTATTCAACTAACCTCTTTCATCGGTACTCGTATTTTACAAATAAAGAAAAATCAAAATGGGGTAGAAATTATCAATAATGATGGTGAAATATTTACAGGTGAAAACGCAACAATTTTAATTCAAGAATTATCGCCAGGTTTAAACTTACCTATTTCTGCTTTACAAGAATGGATAAAAGGTAATCCAAGTAATGCGACATATCAATTGAATGAACAAGATCAAGTCATCAACTTAATAGGTCAAGATATTGAGAACGCATTTTGGTCTGTCAATTATCAACAGTATCAATCTTTTTCGGGATATCAGCTCCCTACCAAACTTAATTTAACCAAAAATGATATTAGAGTTAAAATTGCCATTAATCAGTGGAATTTATCCAAATAACAGAGCCCTCTTTTATGTTAACTAAAACACAATCACAAACAATCCGTTGGCCTGCTCCAGCAAAATTAAATTTGTTTTTATATATTACAGGGCAGCGGAATGACGGCTATCATGAACTACAAACTCTTTTTCAGTTCATCGGCCGATGTGATTATTTAACGATTACAAGCAATTCAAGTGACATAATTACTATCAGTCCTGAACTCAACGAAGTACCAGTCGAAAGCAACCTAATCTATAAAGCTGCAATGCTCCTTAAAACACACACAAGTTGTCCATTAGGTGCTCATATCGAATTAGAAAAAAACTTACCCATGGGAGGTGGATTAGGAGGTGGCTCTTCTGATGCAGCAACCACGTTGGTGGCATTAAATTATCATTGGGGTCTAAATCTAAACGAAGATGAATTATCCAAATTAGGTGTATCACTTGGCGCTGATGTTCCGATATTTATTTCAGGCAAGGCAGCTATTGCAGAAGGTATCGGAGAAAAGCTTACTTTTGTAGACCCAACCGAACATTATTATTTAATTGCAACACCAAGCTGCCATATTTCTACGCCTGCTGTTTTTAAAAACCCTGCATTAAAAAGAGATACAAAAAAAAGACCTCACCAACAATTAATGAATGATAAATGGCTAAACGATTGCGAAACATGTGTTAAAAAAGATTATCCTGAGGTTGCTAATACCATCGACTGGTTGCTAGAATACGCACCAACTCAGATGACAGGAACTGGCGCATGTGTTTTTAGCACATTTAACCATAAAAATGACGCAGAGTTACTAGCTCAGAAAACGCCAAAATGGTTGAATTGCTTCACCGCGGAAGGCTTAAATACTTCACCTTTACGTGAACTATTATCTACTTTAAATAAGATTAACTAGTTGATATTTAAACTAGTTATACATGTTAATAATACAGTGTTATTAACTAAATCAACAGGATGAAAGAGGTCCTCACAGTGCCAAACATGAAACTATTTGCAGGTAACGCAACACCCGATCTAGCTCAAAAAATAGCAGATCGTCTTTTCATCAAATTAGGAAGCGCAGACGTTGGTCGTTTCAGTGATGGCGAAATTCACGTGCAAATTAATGAGAATGTTCGTGGTGATGATATTTTCATCGTTCAATCAACTTGTGCACCTACCAATGATAACCTAATGGAATTGATCGTAATGATCGATGCACTTCGTCGTGCATCTGCTGGTCGTATTACAGCAGTAATTCCATATTTTGGTTATGCTCGTCAAGATCGTCGCGTTCGTTCAAGCCGTGTTCCAATTACTGCGAAAGTAGTTGCAGACTTCTTGTCAAATGTTGGTGTTGACCGTGTTATGACTGTTGATTTACATGCAGAACAAATTCAAGGTTTCTTCGATGTACCTGTAGACAATGTATTCGGTAGCTCTGTGCTATTAGAAGATATGCTAGAGAAGAAATTAGAAAATCCTATGATTGTTTCTCCTGATATCGGTGGTGTTGTACGTGCTCGTGCACATGCGAAACTATTAGATGATGCTGATTTAGCAATCATCGATAAACGCCGTCCGAAAGCAAACGTTGCTCAAGTAATGCATTTGATTGGTGATGTTGAAGGACGTAACTGTATTATCGTTGATGATATGATCGATACTGGTGGGACACTATGTCAAGCAGCTGCCGCACTGAAAGAACGTGGTGCTTTATCTGTATATGCATACGCAACTCACGCTGTATTCTCTGGTAAAGCAGTTGACAATATTAAAAACTCAGTTATTGACGAGTTTATTGTTACAGATTCGATTCCACTTACAGCAGAAATTATTGCAACAGGTAAAGTTAAACAATTAACGTTAAGTGGCATGCTAGCTGAAGCAATTCGTCGAGTAAGCAATGAAGAATCAATTTCAGCAATGTTCCATTACTAAGAATCAATAAGATAGCTGAGTCTATTTTCAAATCTATTTCTAAAAACGCTTATTTACTGTAAATAAGCGTTTTTTTTTGCATTTAAATTGTACAAAAATGTTTACTGCGTTATTATGGCGCGCCTTTTTTATACGCCCTATTTAGGGGAAAGGTGGTTATCGCTGGTCGCAAACGATAATCTATTTTAATTTGAAAAAATATTCTATTTTTTCAACAACGGAGTTTTACCATGTCATTAACATTAATCGCTACAAGCCGTACAGATTTAGGGAAAGGTGCGAGCCGCCGCCTACGTCACACAAACCAAACACCTGGTGTTGTATACGGTTCAGGAAAAGATCCTGTATCAGTAACTTTCGAACATAAAGAATTAATGAAATTAGAATGCATTGAAGCATTTTACTCTTCAGTATTAAACCTTGAAATCGATGGTGTTGCAGAGCAAGTATTACTTAAAGATATTCAACGTCACGCATTCAAAGATCGTATCCAACATTTAGATCTTTTACGTGTTGATGCAACACATAAACTACATACAACGGTTCCAATTCACTTCTTAAATGAAGAAACTTCAGTTGGCGTTAAGAATGGCGGAATCATCGGTCACTTAACAAATGAAGTAGAAGTTACTTGTTTACCAGCTGACTTACCAGCATTTATCGAAGTTGATATGGCAAATATTGAAGTTGGTGAAACTGTTCACCTTTCAGATATCAAACTTCCTAAAGGTGTTGAATCAGTTGAACTTAGTAAAGGCGAAGAGCACGACTTACCAGTTGTAGCTATCTCTGCTAAGAAAACTTCTTCTACTGATGAAGATGAAGAAGCAACAGAAGCTGACGCTGCTGAGTAATCGTGTCAACTACGATTAAATTGCTTGTGGGCCTGGCTAATCCAGGCCCCGAATATTCAAATACTCGACATAATGCCGGACAATGGTATCTACAACAACTCGCCTCTCAAGAAAATATTCAGCTAAAACCTGAAGCAAAATTCTTTGGTCATACCGGACGCATTCAATTTGCTGGTAATGACATTCGTTTATTAGTTCCCACTACCTTTATGAATCTGAGTGGTAAAGCTGTTATTGCTATGGCAAATTTTTACCAAATCAAACCCGAAGAAATTTTAGTTGCACATGATGAATTGGATCTTCCTCCAGGTGTAGCAAAATTTAAACTCGGAGGTGGACATGGCGGACATAATGGTTTGAGAGATATCATTTCAAAATTAGGCAATAATAAAAATTTTTACCGTTTACGTATTGGTATTGGCCATCCAGGTGATAAAAGCCGCGTAAGTGGCTATGTACTTGGTAAAGCAACAAGTGCAGAACAAAATTTGATCGAGCAAAGCATCGATGAAGCAGCCCGTTGCACACATATTTTAGGTGTTGATGGACTAGAAAAAGCGATGAATCGCTTGCATAGCTTCAAAGCACAATAACAGTCAATTAATAGGATAACATCATGGGTTTTAAATGTGGCATTGTTGGTTTACCCAACGTAGGTAAATCAACCCTTTTTAATGCATTAACAAAAGCAGGCATTGAAGCGGCTAACTTTCCTTTCTGTACAATCGAACCAAATACTGGGATCGTTCCTGTGCCAGATCCACGTTTAGATAAACTAGCTGCGATTGTAAAACCGCAAAAAGTATTACCAACAACCATGGAGTTTGTTGATATTGCAGGTTTAGTTGAAGGCGCATCAAAAGGTGAAGGTCTGGGCAACAAATTCCTAGCAAACATTCGTGAAACAGATGCTATTGGACATGTTGTTCGTTGTTTCCAAGATGACAATATCGTTCATGTAGCGGGTAAAATAGACCCACAAGATGATATCGATATCATCAACACAGAATTAGCACTTGCTGACTTAGAAAGCTGTGACCGCGCTATTTTACGTTTAGCTAAAAAAGCCAAAGGTGGCGATAAAGACGCTAAATTTGAACTGCCTATTTTAGAGCGCATCAAAGCTCACTTAGAAGCTGACGGTATGGTTCGTGGTTTAGAATTTGAAAAAGAAGAACGTGCTGCGATTGATTACCTTAGTTTTTTAACATTAAAACCAACTATGTACATTGCTAACGTTGCGGAAGATGGATTTGAAAATAATCCATATTTAGATAAAGTACGTGAGATTGCTGATAAAGAAGGTGCGGTGGTTGTTCCTGTATGTGCTTCCATTGAATCTGAAATCGCAGAGTTAGATGATGAAGATAAAGCAGAGTTCTTAGAAGGCATTGGCCAAGATGAACCTGGTTTAAATCGTGTTATTTATAGTGGATATAAGTTATTACATCTACAAACTTATTTCACTGCTGGCGTTAAAGAAGTTCGTGCATGGACTGTACCTGTCGGTGCAACTGCTCCGCAAGCAGCTGGCAAAATTCATACTGATTTTGAGCGTGGTTTCATTCGTGCAGAAATTATTGGCTATGATGATTTTATTACTTGTAATGGTGAAGCTGGCGCAAAAGAAGCAGGTAAATGGCGCTTAGAAGGTAAATCATATATCACTCAAGATGGTGATGTTATCCATTTCCGCTTTAATGTTTAATCGACATTAATATAAAAAATGGCAACTTAAGTTGCCATTTTTTATTGTATTAATTGTTCTCGATTAATGCGCCATTTCAATGCGATTTCTACCATTTTTCTTTGCTTGATATAAAGCATGATCTGCTCGTTTTAATAACTGCTCAAAATTTTCATTCTCATCTACTAATTTTGCCATGCCGATGCTCACCGTCACCTTCACGCCATTTGGATGTAAGTTTTCAATTGAATCTAATATACGTATCGCTTTATTGAATGCATCTTCATCTTTACAAGGATCAAACACCACTACAAACTCTTCTCCTCCAAATCGCGCAGCTAAGTCCTCATTACGATTTTCATGGATCAAGGTATCTGCAACGGCTTTTAAGACGATATCCCCTACAGCATGACCATGTGTATCATTCACCACTTTAAAATGGTCTATATCAATCATTAACAGCCACAAGTCGTAATGATGACGTTTTGCTCTGGCTATTTTTTGGTTTGCGACATCCATTAAAAAGTGACGATTATAAAGGTTCGTTAAATGATCATGAAAAGCCATTTTATTCAACTTATCTTGCTGTGTTTTAATCGTTAAATGCGTTTTCACCCTAGCAATCACAATTGCCGGCCTAATGGGTTTAGTAATATAATCTACGGCTCCCAGTGACAACCCTCTCTCTTCATCTTTTTCTCCCTGAAGCCCGGTGACAAAAATAACAGGAATAGAAGCGGTATCAGGTGAGTTTTTTAATTTTTCACAGACTTCATAACCATTCATATCTGGCATTTCCACATCAAGTAAAATCAAATCTGGTTGGGGATGCAGTTGCGCAATGGCTAAGCATTGCTCTCCGTTAGTCGCTATTTTAAGTTGATGCGCATTTTTTAGGCATGAAGCTAATATTTTTAGATTAGTGGGAGAATCATCGACAATAAGCACTAATTTATTTTTGTGCATCTAGCACTCCGATTTGTCATCTAATTGATTATTTAATAGTTCAATAATCAATTCAGTTGTATCTGTTGCTGTAGCTAAATCAAACATGCTGATTTCCAAACTTAATTTATCCAATAAAGTAACGAGTTCTGGTTTATTACTTGCGCTTATAAGTATTTCTACTTCTTCGACATCAATAAAATCACTTGCTTTTAATCGATGTAAAAGTTCAGTTAATTTTATTTTAATCTGCTCTGTTGTTAATGCTTTATCAACATTTGAATCTTGTTTTTCGGTTGTATATTTAGCTATATATAAAGCAATGTTAGAATCTAACTCTTGATAAGCATCATTAATAAGAATAAATAATGCGGGGTATTTCTCTGAATGCATTTCTTCTGCGACTTGCTCTAACTCACTTGCATAAGTAGTAAGAGCAATACCACTTAAATTAGATGCGGCTCCTTTAATAGTATGGGCGATAGAACGAATATATTCATGCTCTTCATTTTCAATATGTGACTTTAACAAAGTAATATAAGACGGCATTTCTTGCTTGAATGTGAATAATAAATTAACCAGTAGTTTTTCTTTACCAAGTAAACGCCTTAATAAACTTGGAAAATCCCAACTAACTTTAATCTCATCAACTTCATTTTCATCCGCTAACTTCATTACTGACGTTGATAATGAAACAGCATCATCATGGAGTAACCACTTATCGAGCGTTGACTTCAATAGATGCGGGACAATAGGCTTTGCAATATAATCATCCATTCCAACACTTAAACATTTTTCTCTATCCCCCTGCATTGCATTTGCAGTCATTGCGATGACAGTAATAGATTTACAATGCTCACCAGCCTCTCCAGCTCGGATAGCTTGAGTAGTTTTATAACCATCAAGCACAGGCATCTGGCAGTCCATTAATATTAAATCAAAAGAGATACTCGGCGTATTCAATAACTCTAAGGCCACTTGGCCATTTTCAGCGACCTCTGCTGAAAATCCAAATTCAGATAACAACTCAAGAGCAACTTGTTGATTAATGAGATTATCTTCCACTAACAATAATTTCGTTTTACTCCTGTCAAACTCAGCCATAGGTTGCAGTGCCATGTCGGAAGAACTATTTTTAACGTCAACGGATAAAGTGGTATGAGTATCACTCGTCACTGATGGTGTTAAGGATGCTTTGGGAAGCCCATTTTCGAGTACTTTGCTAATGGCTGTGAATAAATCATTATTTGTTGTGGGTTTTGGAAAATAAGCATCACACCCTAAATTTTGAAAGAAATGAGGTTCATCCTGATTAGCAAGTGAAGTCATCATCACCATATGCATATCGTCAAACAATGAATTATCTCGAATGGTTTTTGCTAATTGAACCCCATTATTTTTAGGCATTTCCATATCTATAAAAGCAATATCAAAAATAGACAACTCTTCTTGTATACGTTGCTTACAACAAACTAAAGTAATTTCCGCAGATTTAGCTTCAGTAACGGTTGCTCCCCAAGCTTCTAGTTGGGCACGTAACACTCGGCTATTGCTTTGATTATCATCAACAACCAGTATATTTAATCCACTCAAATCTATCTTAGAGAGTTTATTGTTATTATCACTTTGATTGAGTTCGACGCTAAAAGTAAAGCAACTTCCTTTTCCAAGTTCACTACTAATATGAATCTCTCCGTTCATCAATTCACATAATTTTTTGGAGATAGCTAACCCTAGCCCCGTTCCGCCATACTGCCTAGTCGTGGAAGTATCAACTTGACTAAAGGAATCACAAAGCATACCTATTTTATGTTCAGGAATACCAATACCAGTGTCTTCGACTGCACAGGTAAATAATAGATGCGGTGATGGCTGAATCGTTATTGATACGGTTATTTTTACTTCGCCTGTTTCAGTAAATTTAATCGCATTGCCTACAATATTCGTGAGTATTTGACGAATTCGCCCTTGATCTCCCTTTACCATTGATAGCTCAACAGAGCTCATATCCAAAATGACTTCTAGCCCTTTATCCTGAGCTCTAAATGCCATTGACTCTGTAAAATTCCCCATTAACTGGTAAATATTAAAATCATCAATATCTAACTCTAATTTCCCCGCTTCCACCTTAGAAAAGTCTAAAATATCATTAATCAAAATTAATAGAGACTCAGCACTTTCCTTAGCAAGATTAGCCTTATGTAATTGTTCATAATTTAAACCACTATTTTGTAACAAACCAAGCATCCCTAAAACGCCATTCATAGGAGTTCGAATTTCGTGGCTCATACTAGCTAAAAACTCTCCTTTCAACACACTACTCTGTTGTGCGGTAAGTGTTGCTTGTTTTAATAATTCTCTTGTTTTTTCACGCACAATAGCCACACTAAACTGATCCACTAAC
>JAOFNL010000140.1 GCA_028041985.1 Psychromonas sp.
TGGATCTCTTTGTTTGATTTTAATAGCGGGTTGCAATAGCAGCTCTCCATCGAATGATACGAATTCATCAACAACTGAAGAAGATAATACAAGTAATGGTAACGATGGTAATGATGTTAATGTAATAGATTACACTCAAATCAGATGCGAAGATGATTTAACTGAAGTGTTGACGTTAATTAATGAATTACGCGCTCAGCCTCAAACTTGTGGCTCGACGCTTTACTCTGCAGTTGATGCATTAGCTTGGAGTAATCTGCTAACGTTAGCTGCTGAAAAGCATTCTAATGATATGGCCAATGCTAACTTTTTCTCACATACGGGTTCAGATGATAGTTCCGCAGGCGATCGAATAACTGAACAAGGTTATAGTTGGAGTAGTTATGCTGAAAATATCGCTGCTGGGCAAACTTCTGTTCAATCTGTTGTAGATGGTTGGATGAATAGTGAAGGGCATTGTAAAAATATAATGAGCGAAAATATCACCGAGATGGGATTAGCGTGTACAACAAATGACTCGGCTGACTATAAAACTTATTGGACGCAGGATTTTGCTCGTCCGAGAAGTTAACTCTTATTCTAAACAATACTGATACCAATCGAAGTAAATAGCTTGATCTATTTTACTGGCTAAAACAACTCACTGCTTCGTTGTAAATTTCGTAAAGGGAATAACCATTTACCTCAATTTACGCCCGTTATCGTTTAAGGTTAAAGTTCCTTGAACAATAACGGGTATTTTTATTGTGGTGATTTAATGCTTTCAACTTTGAGGGGCTCCAGCTTTTTGATAGGTTGATTTCTAATACAAACTAAATTGGTTTCCATAAATTGGCAAGTGCCAATGTAGAGGTCATTATGGCCTCCCTCATACTCACATGATGCAGAGCGTATTTTGTTTTCACAGGCTTTAACGGCTACTGCGTTGAGTGGTATCGAGTGAGCCTTTGCGTTTATACTCGGTAGAATCCATGTAAATAATATACCGAATATAATCGGCATTAGCTTTAGGCTTTCTTGGTGTTTGAGCAATATCCTCATCTTTTATATCCTACTCGGGCCTTGGCCCTTTTCCGCCTGGAGGATGTCCTGGTGGACCGCCAGCCGTTTTGATGGTTTCTCCATGGAAGCAGCCAATAAACATATTCTCACTCGGGCTTGCTGCTCGATAATGATAGCCTCTAATGTTATCAGTTGTGCCACGACATTCATCAAGTGTTTGACTCTCGTTGCCTTGTGCATCTGTCATCGCATAGATAGCATAACCATCTGATGCGTAACCAATTAGAGGCGCATAACCATCATTCGTTGTTATAGATGAATCTGTACAACCTGTTGTTGCATGATAATGATAACCTTGATGAACATTAATATGGCCGCCACAATCATCAAATGCCGCTATTGTATAAGCGCCTAATATTGCATTAATTGGTGCAGGTCCAGATAGCTCTGTACCATCTAATGCAATACCAACAGAGCGAAGACGGGTTGATTTTTTTGCTGGAATAGGAGTCGTTGGGATCAGGAAAGTGCGTGAAAAATCGTTATCGAGATATGACAGTTCACATTCGATACAGTTCTGTTTATATTGCTCTTCGACATTAGGCTTTGCTGCCCCTAAGCAAGCGGCTTTGGTTGCTGTATAACGAACTTTGCTGGTTTCTTTGTCGTAAAGTACCCATTTTTCATCACCGTAATAATCGCTCAGTTTTAAAATAAATTCACCAGTGATATCAACTAAATCACCTGAACCATCTTTATCAAACCATGCTCCGCCAACTTCTGCTGAGTCAGTTGTATTTCTTGGGCAAAAGGGGCCTGGCATCCGTCCAGCTGGTGCGCCAGAAGTGATTAGCTGATAGCAGGTTGTTTTTGTACCTTGCATTGTTGTGCAATTCACAATTTTAGGAGCTTGTGTAAAAGCATCTTTTACGAATCGAGAAAGGTCAATTCCTTCTTTAACGGAGGTAGTTAACGTGATAGATGGCTCGATCTCAGCTGATATACTGTAACTGCTCAATAAGGTCAGGCTACCAATAAAGGTGCCGAGTAATGAATGTTTATTAAATAAGCTCATTAGTTATCCTCATGTTAGGGAGTGACACTGTATAACAAAATTGTGTAAATAATATGGATCTGTGTTTATTTAGATAAAATTAGGGGATAGAGTGAATTAGGTCGAATTAAAATGGCATTAGGGGGAACAAAAAAATGAGAACAGGAGCACTGCTCTCATTTTTTATTAGTCAAAATATTTACTCAGCAGATTCTTCACGTGGTGTACGTTCATTTGCTTCACGTACTTTCAATGAACGTTCTTGGAACTCTTGTTCATTCAGTGCTTGAATTGCATTTGCAGCGTCACTTTCAGGCATTTCAACGAAACCAAAACCACGGCGCTTGCCTGTGTGCTTGTCTTTCATTAAACGTACTGAAATAACTTTACCATGCTCAGAAAATAGCGTGCGTATTGCCATTTCATTTGCACGGTAAGGTAAATTGCCAACATAAAGAGTCGTTGTTACAAAGTCAGCCTCAGCAGCGCTTGAAGTTGATGATGAACACTTGCTCGTGTTTGCATATTGAATAGCAAAACCACTGATTAATGCACCAGCTGCAAATAAAAGTGACCCATTTAAATCTGGAAGTAAAACGACGATAATTGCACCGATAACGGCAACTGCAATAGAAAGCAACACTGGAGTGTTTGATTTCATAATTTAATAACCTCAAAAAATAAAAGAAAATAGAATTGCGAACGTAAGTGTATAGCTTATTTATTGCCAACTAAGAGCTAATAAATTTGAAATACAACATAGTGCTTTTGAAGATAGTGGCGAATTCCTTTGCCATAATTAATCCATTTAAAGCCTTGCTATTGTATGTCAAAAAATAGTATTAGCGTTAATTGATTGTTAAATCCTGTTTGATCTTGTTTAAGAAAAGTCAAAAATGTGAGGCAAGCCTCGCTGTTAATGATGAAAATATAAGCGCAAGATGCTGTTTTTATCAACGCAAATATTTTAAAACTAGATTTTTTTTTTACAAAAGAGTTAAAAGTAGCAGATTAAATCATACATAAATGCATTGCTGTGATAGCGTTTAAAGATGGCGATTAAAACAGAAATTCGCTAGAATGCATCGCAATTCGAATGCGTTATTTTAGCGTGTTAAAAATAGATTAAAAAAACAAACATTAAAGTCACTAAAAAACGCTATTACAGCAGTGTTAGCTGGCTGCGATAAAGTGGTCTCGAATCTCTCTGAACCTGTATCGCAATGTAACATGTAGTCACTAAAAAGGTATTTATAGTATTCATGAAAAATATTCGTAACTTTTCAATCATTGCCCATATCGACCATGGTAAATCAACGTTGTCAGATCGTTTAATCAGCACCTGTGGTGGTTTAACTGAACGAGAAATGGCTGCGCAAGTCACTGACTCGATGGATATCGAACGAGAACGCGGTATCACCATTAAAGCGCAAAGCGTGACTTTAGATTATAAAGCACAAGATGGTGAAACTTATCAGCTTAACTTTATCGATACACCGGGACATGTTGATTTCTCGTACGAAGTATCGCGTTCATTAGCTGCCTGTGAAGGGGCTTTATTGGTGGTAGATGCTGGCCAAGGTGTTGAAGCGCAAACATTAGCAAACTGTTATACCGCATTAGAGATGAATCTAGAAGTTGTACCTATTTTAAATAAAATAGATTTACCTGCCGCAGAGCCCGATCGTGTTGCAGAAGAGATTGAAGATATCGTAGGTATTGATGCCACTGAAGCTGTACGTTGCTCAGCTAAAACAGGTTTAGGCATTGATTTAGTGCTAGAAGAAATTGTTCGCATGATTCCGCCGCCAGAAGGCAACATGGATGGACCATTACAAGCACTTATCATCGATTCATGGTTTGATAACTATCAAGGCGTAGTATCATTAGTACGTATTAAACATGGTAAAATTAAAGTCGGCGACAGGATGAAAGTGATGACCACTGGTCAAGTTCACCTTGTGACTAAAGTGGGCTATTTTACGCCGAAACAAAAAGAAACAGGCATCTTAAAAGCGGGTGAAGTGGGCTACGTTATCTCAGGCATCAAAGATATCTTAGGTGCACCTGTAGGTGATACATTAACCCTGGCGGATAATCCTGCGCCTAAACCGTTACCTGGTTTTAAACGTGTACAACCACAAGTTTACGCAGGTTTATTTCCTGTTAGCTCTGATGATTATGAGAACTTCCGTGATGCGTTAGGAAAGTTAAGCATTAATGATGCGTCATTATTATATGAACCAGAAAATTCATCGGCACTGGGTTTTGGTTTCCGTTGTGGTTTCTTAGGTTTATTACACATGGAGATCATTCAAGAGCGTTTAGAGCGTGAATATGATATTGACTTGATCACCACTGCGCCAACTGTAATTTATGAAGTAGAAGAAAATAACGGTCAAGTTAGCCATGTAGATAGCCCAGCAAAATTACCGCCAACTAACAATATCAAAGAGATCCGTGAGCCCATTGCGGAGTGTAATATTTTAGTACCACAAGCTTACTTAGGTAACGTCATTACTTTATGTATTGGTAAACGTGGTGTGCAAACTAAAATGGCGTATCACGGTAACCAAGTGGCATTAACTTATGAAATTCCGATGGGGGAAGTTGTTTTAGACTTTTTTGACCGTTTAAAATCAACCAGTCGTGGTTATGCATCATTGGAATATAATTTTATTCGTTTCCAACTAGCTGACATGGTGCGTGTGGATGTAATGATCAATGGCGATCGTGTTGATGCACTGGCATTAATTACACATCGTGATAACTCTGAATCTTACGGACGTGATTTAGTTGAAAAAATGAAAGAGCTGATCCCTCGTCAAATGTTTAATATTGCAATACAAGCTGCAATAGGTAGTAAAATCATTGCGCGTTCAACGGTTAAGCAATTGACTAAAAACGTATTAGCAAAATGTTACGGTGGTGATATTAGCCGTAAGAAAAAACTGTTGAAGAAACAGAAAGAAGGTAAAAAACGTATGAAGTCCGTCGGTAACGTTGATGTACCTCAAGAGGCTTTCTTAGCAGTACTTCATATCGGTAAAGATTAAACGTATTGTTTGATAATAAAATAAGCATCTCGGGAGATGCTTATCTTTTTAATGCGCTGATTGATTAATCCGCGCATTTTGTATTTTAAATGAGTCATATTAGTTAAGCATAATTTACCTTAGTGAATGTGGTGTTGAATGATATCAATT
>JAOFNL010000141.1 GCA_028041985.1 Psychromonas sp.
AAAACCATGTTCAACGTACTAAATACTGGATAGTCACTTTTAATTTTTTAATTGCCAACGAAATCAAAAACTTAATAATTTAAACCTTTGGGTGCCCACGATCTTTCTATCTTTTTTGTCATCAACTTCAACAAGACCAGACAATTTATCTCTTTCTGGATTAACCATCGCAGTACGTAATTTATGAAGTAATGTCCAGGATGTTTGATAACTTCCAAAGCTAAGTAGGCGTTGCACTCCTAATGCACTGACGCCATTCTTCTGATTTGTTATATACCAAATAGCACCAAACCAGTCTGTCAGTGAAGTTCTGGTTTTATTAAAAATAGTACCTAACGTAATAGACGTTTCTTTTCGGCAAATCGCACACTTTAGCGTATTGTTTTTCAGCTTGTACGGAGTTTCTTTTATGCGACACTGAGGACAGATGACCCCATTAGGCCAACGAATGTTATAAATATAATCTCGGCAAAGTTGGTCATTATGAAAGCAATCGATAAACTGCTCCCTGTTTTCAGGGTAATCTATACCTGATTTAAGTAAATTTGAATTCTGTGTCATTACTACATATTGACATAGGTTGGGCTAAGTGGATACCCTTATATACAGACAGTTAAATAAGGTGATTTTTATGATCATCAAACCTCCTTTTTTACATTTTTTTCAAATACTTAAATGCTGGAAAGTCATTCTTCATTATCAAAAAAACCAATGACTTAATAATTTAAACTTTTGGATATCCCGTACTTGCTGTTGACCATCAAAAATACAATAAAGCACCTGAATGGTGACGGGTATGTCTCCAATAATTGAAACTTGTAGCCAGATAAACTGGCTACTCATTTTATGATTAACGAATAACAATAAACAAAGAACCGCCACGTCTATTAATCTGTAACAGCACCATATCTTTATTAAGAGCTAACGCTTTTGATAAGCTCCCCATGTCTTTTACTCGCTGTTTATTAACAGCAACAATCACATCACCAACGTGTAATCCGCTATAAGCAGCGACTGAATTAGGTGCTATTTTTACGATAGAAATGCCATTTCCTTCAGATGTTTTGTCAAATTCAACACCTTTAAGTAAATCATGCAACTCATCATTAACTAACAAAAAATTCTGTGCATCACCAATCTTAACGTCTATATTTTTCTTATTCCCATCACGAAGTAGCGTGACCTTGATTGTATCCCCGATCTCTTTTATACCTATCTGGCTTCGTAATTGACCTGTTGAGGTCGTACTATGTCCATCCACTTCAATGATAATATCGCCAGATTTGAGCCCCGCTTTTTCAGCAGGTGAATCTTCGCCAACATTGGTGACCAAGACACCAAACTGTCCATTATTGAGCGAAAATGCTTTTCGTAAATCAGGGGTGATATCTTGAATACCAATACCAATCTGCCCACGTTTCACTTCACCATGCTCGACAATTTGTTCCATACTTGCTTTCGCCATATTCGAGGGTATAGCAAAACCAATCCCTATATTTCCTCGATCTGGTGCAATAATGGCGGTATTAATCCCTACCAATTCTCCGGCTAAATTAACCAGCGCACCACCTGAATTACCAGGATTAATGGAAGCATCTGTTTGTATAAAACTCTCATATCCCTCAATACCCAAACCTGTACGACCTAAGGCACTCACCACGCCAGTGGTCACAGTTTGACCAAGGCCAAAAGGGTTACCGATTGCGACAACAAAATCTCCGACCTCTAAATAATTAGAGTCAGCGATTTCCAGCTCAACCAGTTTGTCCGCCTCTATTTTCAAAATAGCGATATCAAGATCTGCATCTTCACCTATTACCTTAGCATCGAAATATCGCCCATCAGCCAGTGATACATGCACTTCATCAGCACCTTGAATCACATGATGATTTGTCATAATTAAACCATCGTCGGCATTAACGATAACACCTGAACCAGCACTTCTTTGACGTTTCTTAGGTGTTTGATCTAATGGCCTCTGCTGTTGTCCATAAAAAAAATGCCTAAAGAATGGATCGTTTAATAATGGATTTTGATTTTCCGACCTTGTTGAATAAGTAGATATATTTACTACCGCCGGATTCACTTTTTTAATCAGGGGAGATAAAGATGGGTAGGGTTTTCCATCGTGATTGAGCACAGGTATAGCTGCATAAGATGGTGAAGAAAATAGTACAACTCCCAAGAGTAATATTCTCAACATTTTAACGTTCATATTGATGCCTCCTTGAAATTAGGGATTGTGAGGCTATATTAGCCCCACATAAACTAAGCGACTTTATTACTATTATTGGACAATGCATTGGTTTTATTATGCAATGCGGGCTCTGTTTTATTAATTGCAATTGTTTTTGGTTTTAATACTTCAGGGATCTCTTTCACCAAATTGATGGTCAACAAACCATTCACAAAATCGGCACCAGTGACTTCGATATAATCAGCTAAATTAAATTTTCGCTCAAAAGAGCGGTTCGTTATTCCTTGATATAAATATTCGCGCTCCTTCTTCTCTTGTTTTTTTGTTCCTCGAATAGTGAGCACGCTTTTTTCAACCTGAATTTCTAATTCATCTTGTGTGAAGCTTGCAATAGCTAAAGAGATGACATATCTATTTTCATCAATAACTTCGATATTATAGGGAGGATAATTAGCAGAATTTGAAGTCTCTGCATTTAAAGCACTAGTCACTAATGAACCTAAATGGTCAAAACCAACGCTGCTACGATAAAGAGGAGTAAGATCAATTGCGTTCATAATATATTCTCCATTAAGCAATACATAATAAATTCGATTAATTTTAAAAAACGACTTATCCAATCATTATTGGTGTCAAGGGGGAGAGCCCCCCTTTATTTAATTTTTTATTAAGTGTTAATACCCCATTGTTTCAGCCACTGAGTTTTTGTTGTTATCCGACTCATCAGCAATCATCACTTCTGTCGTCAGCATTAATCCAGCGATTGAACATGCATTTTGTAATGCGCTCCTTGTCACTTTAGCGGGATCAATAATCCCCATTTCAATGAGATCGCCATATTCACCTGTTTGTGCGTTATAACCAAAATTACCACTTCCACTGCGGATCTTTTCTATAACTACACTAGCTTCCTCACCTGCATTAGTGACAATTTGACGAAGAGGCTCTTCCATTGCACGCAAAGCAATTTTCACCCCTACTTTTTGATCATCATTCACTAAATTCAATGCTTTTGCTTTAACTGCATCAGCAACACGAATTAAGCTAACTCCGCCACCAGCGACTATCCCTTCTTCGACTGCCGCACGCGTAGCATGGAAAGCATCATCAACAAGGTCTTTTTTCTCCTTCATTTCAACTTCAGTTGCAGCACCGACTTTGATAACAGCGACACCACCTGCTAATTTTGCAACACGTTCCTGCAGTTTTTCTTTATCGTAATCAGAGTTGCTATTTTCAATCTCTACTTTTATCGCTTTTACACGATTTTCAATAGCTGATGGTTCACCTGCACCATTTACCACAGTGGTTGCATCTTTGCTGATAACGATTCGTTGCGCGTTGCCTAATTGTGCTATTTCGACATTTTCTAACGTAAGACCAATCTCTTCATTGATCACCGTACCGCCAGTTAATACCGCAATATCTTCTAACATCGCTTTTCTTCTATCACCAAAACCAGGAGCTTTCACCGCGGCGACTTTGATGATGCCACGTAATTGATTCACTACTAATGTGGAAAGCGCTTCTCCATCGATATCCTCAGCAATCAACACCAATGGTTTCGACTCTTTTGCGACTTTTTCTAATAAAGGCAATAATTCTCGAATAGAACTGATTTTTTTATCGCAGAGTAAAAGGTAAGGGTGATCTAATTCAGCCAGCATTTTATCTTGATTATTCACAAAATAAGGCGATAAATAACCGCGATCAAATTGCATACCTTCTACAACATCTAACTCGTTTTCTAATGACTTGCCTTCTTCAACGGTGATAACCCCTTCTCGCCCTACTTTCTCCATCGCTTCTGCAATAATTTCACCGATGTCAGCATTCCAATTGGCTGACACCGTTGCCACTTGTCCAATTGCTTTGCTATCACCACAAGGTTTGGATAATAACTGCAATTCTTCTGTGGCAGCTTTAACCACAGCATCAATCCCACGTTTCAAGTCCATTGGGTTCATTCCCGCAGCAATCGCTTTGTGACCCTCTCGAATTAACGCTTGTGCTAATACCGTCGCAGTGGTCGTACCATCACCAGCAACATCTGCTGTTTTAGATGCAACCTCTTTGACCATTTGTGCACCCATATTTTGAAATTTATTCGCTAATTGAATTTCTTTAGCAACAGAAACACCATCTTTAGTGATCCGTGGGGCACCAAAACTTTTATCAAGAACAACATTTCTTCCCTTCGGGCCTAATGTTGCTTTAACCGCATCAGCTAAAATATTGACACCAGCTAATAAATTTTCACGCGCTTCATTAGAAAAAATAACAGTTTTAGTCGTCATTTTATTTCTCCTCACTTTGGTCAAACTCAACAATAGCTAACACATCAGATTCTTTTAAAATTAATAGATCTTCTCCATCAATTTTGACTGATGTCCCTGCATATTGACCAAATAAGATACGATCATTCTTTTTAACCTGTAGCACACGTAATTCACCTGCACTTGTTATTTCACCATCACCGACCGCAATGACTTCACCTTGTGTCGGTTTTTCAGCAGACTTATCTGGAATGATAATGCCACTTTTAGTGATAGTTTCAGCCTCCAAACGGCGCACAACCAAACGGTCGTAAAGAGGTTTTAGTGTCATAATATTCTCCTATTACATTATGTTTTGACATCAAATGGGCAACACCATGTTGCTCACGAATAATTATTTAGGGATTTGAAAAAACAGTTTCAAGGGGTAATTTCAAATTTTTTTAAAAAAAATTAAAGAGGTTAAAATTAAGTTTGGAAAGAACAATATGGAACTAATGTTTATTTAATCATGCACTTATAAAAAATCCAGTGTATGCACAGGCAAAAATTTTCCATAAAAAAATAGAGGCTAGATTACTATCAGAAATGCCGTATTAATCGTGAGAATCGTTTATCAGGTCTTTAATCTTTGATTAGATTAAATAAGTTATCTAAATTTTACGCAGAAAAAATGGCTTAGTTTAAGGCGTAAGTTAAGGTAGGTTGTGCCCTTTACGAAATT
>JAOFNL010000142.1 GCA_028041985.1 Psychromonas sp.
AATCGCGCCTTCGTGGTAGACAGCAGTTTAGACGCACTGCTGGAAATTAATTTAGAGACGGGTGATCGCACCATCATTTCCGATGATGATACCGGTAGTGGCTCTGACTTGGATAGCCCAGTTGATATTGCGCTAGACCTTGATAATAACCGCGTCTTAGTGGCGGACTACGGTTTAGATGCACTGCTGGAAATTGACTTAGAGACGGGTGATCGCACCATTGTATCTGATGAGGATACCGGCAGCGGCACTGCCCTGAGCTCGCCACGCGCTCCAGCACTAGACCTTGATAATAACCGCGTCTTAGTAGTGGACAACCATTTAGCTGCATTGATTGCGATTGATTTAGAGACGGGTGACCGTACTATTTTGTCCGATGAAGATACTGGCAGTGGTACAGAACTTTCCTCTCCATTAGGCATTACTTTAGACCTTGATAATAATCGCGTCTTTGTGGTGGACACTGGTATAGATGCACTACTGAGTATTGACTTAGAGACGGGTGATCGCAGCATTGTATCCGATGATGATACCGGCTCTGGTACAGGGCTTAGCAATCCACGAGATCTTGCACTAGACCTTGATAATAACCGCGTTTTAGTGGTGGATAGCGAGTTAGATGCATTGGTAACGATTGAGCTCGATACGGGAGAGCGTAGCATTGTTTTTAGTGATAATGTGGGTAGTGGCACCAGTTTGCTTGGAATTAGCGGAATTACGTTTGACGCGACTAATAACCGTGCCTTGGTGGTGGATGTTTCTTTACCTGCGCTGGCGGCAATTGCGCTCGACAGTGGCGAGCGCACCATTATTTCCGATGCGGCGACCGGTAGCGGCACCGACTTGAGCTATCCAACTGCCATTGCGCTGGACAGTGCCAATAATCGAGCTTGGGTCATGGATACTTTTCCAGGGGGATTGGTCGCGATTGATTTAGAGACAGGTGATCGCACTATTGTTTCTGATGATGATACCGGCAGCGGTACTGCCCTGATTTCGCCACGCGGTCTTGCACTAGACCTTGATAATAATCGCGTCTTAGTGGTGGACTACGGTTTAGATGCACTGCTGGAAATTGACTTAGAGACGGGTGAACGCAGCATCATTTCCGATGATGATACCGGCAGCGGTACTGGGCTGGAATATCCAAGAGGTATTGCACTAGATCTTGATAATAACCGCGCCTTAGTGGTGGATAGCTCTTTAGAGGCACTACTGAGCATTGACTTAGAGACGGGTGAGCGCAGCATCATTTCCGATGACAATACCGGCTCTGGTACGGGATTGAACACTCCACTAAGTATTGCTCTTGACCTTGATAATAACCGCGCCTTAGTGGTGGACTCTTATTTAGATGCACTGCTGGCAATTGACTTGGTAACAGGTGAGCGCACCATAGTCTCCGATGCTGATACGGGTAGCGGCACGGGTTTGCTTTACCCAAGTGGCGTTGCGCTGGACAACACGAATAACCGCGCTTTAGTGGTGGATGCCTCGCTAGGTGGATTGGTAACGATTGAGCTTGATACGGGGGAGCGTGCGATTAGCAGTCTTTAGCATAACAGTCGGAAAACCATTTCAGGTTGAGAGGCTCTTGACCTGACTTGGTTTATTTTTTCTGCTTTGAAATTCCTGCGTTATATCCTAGGCTTTATAGGAGGCTCACTATTGGCTTGCTATATACATCCTTAATTCGCCCTCAATGCTTCCCATTTTGTAAGGGATTATCATTTATCATGTAAACTATGTTATCTATCTTATTACCGATTAAATCAAACAGGACGATTAAATCACCGTGATTCAAGGTGTCTACAATAAAAAAAATTACTTACTTATAACTCTACTACTGTTTATATCACCGTTAGTTTGTGCAAATAACACGTTAGATCTTGAGCATATAGGTCAGCTTTATGATATTAATTCCTCGTCATCTGCCCAGGGATTTTTTCCTATTTCTGATGAAACAATAATCGATAGTACTTTTTACGATGCGCAGGAATGGCACTTAAAACAATTCGCTATGCGTCCAGATTTCAGCGTAAGTAAGCGTTTTGGTCTTTTAATTTCTTTAAAAAATAAAACCCAAATAGACACATGGTTTGTACATATTAGTCATTACCTCATTGACCAAATAGATGTTTACGTAAAAACCGATAGTGGGATTGAACATGCCATTATTGCTTCTCTGTTACCTAGTGACAGTTCTTTCAGTGCTAATATGTTGGGCAGAGCAGTACCAATTGCGCTTCCTAAAAATGAATCTGCAGATTTACTCGTTGTGCTCACCTCATATAAAATGAAATTTCCTCTGTATATTGGCCTCATCGCTGAAACTGAGTATCATAACTGGAAGCGAAATATGGATTTAGTCTTTATTGTTGCTATGGGGATTATGCTTGGATTCGTGTTGTTGTCGGCTACTAGTTTTGTCATTCTACGCGAACAAATGCTTGCTTGGTTTTCCATCTCTACTATTTTGTTTTTATTCTTTATTGTTTTACGCAGCCCGTTTGGTATCGACATGTTGGAGTGGAAAAGTGGGCTTCCATTTGCTGGGTCTGTTGCAATAGCTTTATCGCAAATTAGTATGTTGGTGTTTACAAAGTTATTTATTAATATACCGGTTAACAGCCTGAGCACACGATATTTTGATTGGTTGATAGGGCTTATTTGTATAAGCATTATCGCGAGTTTATTTGCCAGCAATTCCTTTAATGTTGTAATGCACTCATTTTTAGGTTTGTTGGTTATAGTGCTGATTGTATGGATTAGTATTATGCAGGCGATTAAACAAGGCGCACTGTTTATTGTTTTTATGTTGGGGTGGTTGCCACTGTTATATTATGTGGGCGAGGTTATTTACCTACAGCATATGCAACTTAAATTAGGAGAAACCACGTTTAGTTACAACAATATTGAAAGCCTTTATTTACAGATTGTGCATTTTTTCATTCATTTTATTGTAATGGTTTTTCGTATACTACAAATCAAGCGAGATAGAATAACGGCTGAAATGAAGAGTGAAGCCAAAACAACATTTTTAGCGCAACTGAGTCATGATTTACGCCAGCCACTTGATACGATGGGATTATTTTTAGATCATTTACAAGATAAAATTCATCATAAAGAGAACGCTACGCTGCTACATAAAACCAAAAAAATACATTACTCTATGCGAGAAATCTTAAGCGGTTTACTGAACTTGAGTCAGCTGGAAGCAGGTAAAATGCCTGTTACTATCCAAGATGTAAATATTCCTTCGTTGTTTGAAGAGCTTAACCATGAGTATGAGCAAAATACATCTGCAAAAAAATTGAGATATCACAGTCGAGAGTGTAAAGCCGTTATAAAAACGGATTATGTACTGCTTAAACGTTTATTGGGTAATTTATTGTCTAATGCAACTAAATACACAACAACAGGCGGTGTATTCATGTCTGCACGTTGTCGAAGTGATCATATTTTGCTGCAAGTGTGGGATACAGGTAAAGGGATTAGTGCTCATGAACAGAAACTTATTTTTGATTTATACCAGCGCTCTGAAAAGAATGACCCTACGACCCAAAGTACAGGTGTTGGCTTGGCGACGGTGCAACATATAGCGATGTTACTAGACTTTAAAGTAACGTTGCGTTCCACGCTGGGCAAAGGCAGTGTATTTAGTGTGTTCATCCCCTATGACAAGCAAAGGTAAGCTGCAATATGTCTAAAATATCGGTAAAAAATATTCTAATCGCTGACGACCATGAGCTATTTGTTGATGGAATTGGCATGGTACTACATGAAATGTTACCTGATGCTAACATCTATAAGGCATTTGACTTCAATAGTATGTGGGAGGTTTTGCATCAAGTGCCAGATATTGACCTTGTGATGATGGACTTAAAAATGCCTAATACCAAAGGTTTGGATGGTGTGAGAGCTGTTAGAGATACTTTCCCCAGTAAAGCATTAATAGTCCTTTCATCGCTGGACTACGCTAATAACGTTAGTCATATTTTAAGCTTAGGTGTGAATGGTTTTATTTCAAAAAGTACGCAAAAAGCTGCATTGAAACAAGCCATACAATCGGTACTTGAGGGGCATGCGGTCGCTGAATCGCAGCAGGCACAATCGCAGATTATTATATTATCCAAACGGCAGCGACAAACTTTGCATTTAATGTCTCAGGGTAAAAGCAATAAAGATATTGCTCAGATCTTAAATATTTCACCTAACACGGCAAAAGAGTACGTATCCATTGTGATCAAAGAGATGAAGGCTGAAAATCGTATGTCGGCGGTGAAAAAAGCTGAAGAATCGGGCTTGTTGTTTGATATTGACTCATCGCTTTTATAGCGGTATTGCATCGATTTGCTTATCCCGTGTTGTGGTTAAATAGTTATCCATCAACGTTAATTGCTC
Organism: Psychromonas sp.; assembly: GCA_028041985.1. Taxonomy (GTDB): domain Bacteria; phylum Pseudomonadota; class Gammaproteobacteria; order Enterobacterales; family Psychromonadaceae; genus Psychromonas. Next base: position 4,405 of record JAOFNL010000142.1, read on the forward strand.
AACCGCATAGTCATGCATGGTTAAATTAATAACGGATTCATCTCTATTCATAAATGGAACTTTTAATGGAGCGCCCCAAGTAATTGCGCCGCCATTAATAAGACCCATAGCATTCCACGCAACAAATTCATCATTAGTAAACGCAGGTGTCGCGCCTCTATTCCAAGCCGTCGTACTCATTTTAGGGTCAAAGTGAGAAATCACTTGATCATTGGTATAGTCAGTATCATTTTGAAACGCATAACCTTCATAATCGTGCATCCAAGTCATTACACGGTAGTTGTAGTCGTATAAAATGCCTTCAAGCATATCGCCAGCACCACCAAATGGGTGACCAAAAGTATAGTCATCAAACATTGAAGGAAGTGCGAATGGAGAGTCAGGAGCCGTTCTTTCGCCTACGCCTTGGTTAAAAGAAACTGCCGCGTTAGCATTACCCGATTTAGCTGCATTTGAGAACACTTGAAAAATTCGTTGATCATCGAGATCTGTACTTGTTTGAAGGTCACCGTTTGCGGTCATGTAGCTTGCGGTATCAAATATCCACGAATCAATAAGGTCACCGTAGCGTAACGAATACTCTTGAAGAATAAATCGTGCATAACAAAACATGTATTGTCTGTCTGGATAAGTATCAGTACTTTGACGGAAATCATATTTATTGATGTACCATCTTGCTGATGAGTCTGTATCACACCATGTTTTAAATCTATCTCCCACATCAGCGAGTTCATCAGGTAAATCCCATAATAAGTGACCTGAATTAACATAAAC
>JAOFNL010000143.1 GCA_028041985.1 Psychromonas sp.
GTACCTTGCCTTGAATTGTATCAGATAAACCAATCAGAGCCGCTTGTGTTGCCCCCACATTGGTGGCTTTAGAGTCGTTTATCCAGCGTACTCCATTTACTTCTTTAACAAACTCACAACGATGTCTCAGTCCAACGTATGTTTGCAGGGTTTCTAACATCGCTGGCATTGGTAAATTAACGCCTTGACCTAATGCAATGGCGGCTAACGCGTTCATCCAATTATGTTTTCCACTCAGTTTTAATGCAGAACAAGCTAATAAAGGCTGCTGGTTCAGGCTTAAATAGTAGCCATTTTTTTGCTCAAGAATGCCGTACTGCTGATCATCAAATCCAAAACTAGTTTGTGGAGTCTTGTTAGTTGAGGTTAATGGATCATCTCGGTTAGTTAAAACAGATTGGCTTTGTTGGTATATTTTATGTTTTGCAGCAGTATAAGCTTGGAAACTGGAATAACGATCTAAATGATCTTCACTCACGTTTAAAATTGTTGCAATGTTTGCATTTAACGAAGAGGTTGTTTCTAATTGAAAGCTAGACAATTCCAAAATATAAAGAGTAATGTCGGTTTGTAATAAATCTAACGCGGGTACACCTATATTGCCCCCAACCGCAACGTTAACCCCTGCATGTTCTGCCATTTCACCTAGCAAACTAGTTACTGTACTTTTACCATTGGAACCAGTGATAGTAACAAGCTTGGCATGTTGATATTCAACGGAAGCTAATTCACGAGCAAATAACTCAATATCACCAATGACTTCAACACCCGCAGCAATAGCACCAGCAATTGCAGGCGTCGCGATTGCAATGCCTGGACTCACCACTAAAGTATTAAATGTTGATAAACGTTCAACAGATAAAGGACCAAGTACAAGCTCAGTCACATGGTCAAGTTGCTCTTTACCTGGAGGATGCTCACGAGTATCGAATACAGTAACTTCCACACCTTTATTGCGATAAAAGTTAACACAAGATAATCCCGTTGCACCTAATCCGATAATAGCAATCTGCTTGGCAGACATATTAACGCACCTTCAAGGTAACTAAACCGATTAATACTAATACGATCGTGATGATCCAGAAACGAACGATAACTCTTGGCTCTGGCCAACCTTTTTTCTCATAATGGTGGTGGATAGGCGCCATTCTAAAAATACGTTGTTTACGCATTTTATATGAGCCTACTTGCAAAATAACGGATACCGTTTCTAATACAAAAATACCGCCCATGATGACCAGTAAAAACTCTTGTCGAACCAACACGGCAATCACACCTAAAATTGCACCAAGCGCTAATGAACCAACATCGCCCATAAACACTTGTGCTGGATAAGTATTAAACCATAAGAAACCTAACCCTGCCCCGGCGATAGTGCCACAAATAATAACCAATTCACTGGCTTGAGGAATGTACGGGATAAATAAATAATGAGAGTAATTTACATGGCTAGTTAAATAAGCCACTAATGCAAAAGCAGAAGCAACCATCACAGTCGGCATAATAGCTAAACCATCTAAACCATCTGTTAAGTTAACCGCATTACTACTTCCAACCACGGTAAAATAAACCAAAGGAATAAATAACAATCCTAAATATGGCATGTATTCTTTAAAGAAAGGGACAACTAAGGTTAACTGAGCATCACCCTGTGCAGTTAAATATAATGTCACGCCAATAACTAATGCAGCAACGGACTGCCAAAAATATTTCCAACGTGCTATTAAACCATCAGGGTGTTTACGCACAACTTTTAAGTAATCATCCATAAAACCTATTGCGCCAAAAGCAGCGGTGGTGAACAGCACAACCCAAACGTATAAATTATCTAATCTCGCCCATAATAAAGTACTCAAAATAATTGAGGCTAATATTAAGACTCCGCCCATAGTTGGCGTACCCGCTTTACTAAAATGGGATTCAGGGCCATCATCACGTACAATTTGGCCTATTTGTTGGCTTTGTAAATAGCGTATTAACTTAGGGCCAGCCCATAAAGAAAATGCTAATGCTGTTAATACGGCTAATACCATTCTCACTGACAAATAGGTCAATATATTGAGAAAGGTGTAATAACTTGAAAATAATTCCGCTAACCAAACAACCATTTTAACATCCTATTTTATAAAGTTGCTTAACAACTTAATTACGCTGATATGCACAAACGACATATTCACGCGCTGAAATTTTCTTTAATGAAAGCCACTATTTCTTCCATTTTCGCACTACGTGATCCTTTTATAAGCACCACAACGTTATTCTTTTCATTACTTAAATAAGACTTAATCGCTAGTTTAAGTTGATCTTTATTTTGAAAATGTGTTGCCCCTTCATTTAAAGAGGCCGCATTATACGCATTTGTAGCGAGTTGACTCAAATTTCCAACGGTAAATAATCGTTCAATGTGATGTTGCAGAGCATATTCGCCAACCACTTGGTGCTCTTGCTCTGCATATTCACCTAATTCCCCCATATCACCACAAATTAATAGATGTTGACCTGAGTATTGCGCTAATAAATCAATTCCAGCTCTCACTGAAGCAGAGTTTGCATTATAGGTATCATCAATGACGGTTAAATGTTCTGATAAGGCACTGCAATTGACTCGTCCTGCAACCTGCTGGACGTCATTCAATCCTTGTTGAATATCTGCTAACGAACAACCTAAAGCCAGAGCCATAGTGCTTGCCGCTAATGCATTACTCACATTGTGTTTACCCGGTAAATTTAACTGAATATCCACCGTTTGCGATAGAACGTTTTGTTGATAATTAAGCGTAAAACTAGCTTGCCCTAATGCATTAAAAGTAATATCGGTTGCAAAAACATCAGGATTCAACATAGCCTCATTTTCAACAGAAGTTGAAAAACATAAAATAGGTTGTTGTTTATGTTGCAACTGCTGAATAAATTGCAATGCAAAATTAGCGTCTAAATTAACAACAGCAACACCCGTTGCACCTAAATGAGACCAGATTTCTGCCTTTGCTTTTGCTACCCCTTCCAGAGAACCAAAGCCCTCTAAATGAGCAGGCATAATGTTATTGACTAAAGCTACATCAGGTTTTGCTAAAGCGGAGGTATAAGCAATCTCTCCGACATGGTTAGCACCTAATTCAACAACAGCAAATTGATGTTGAGATTGAAGTCGAAATAAGGTTAATGGCAACCCAATATCATTGTTAAAATTACCAGCGGTTGCAAGTACCTTATCGGCACTGCCACAGTGAGCCACTAAAATAGCGCTTAACAACTCTTTACAAGTCGTTTTACCATTACTTCCTGTGATAGCGGCACATTTTAAGCCTTTTATTTTTTGCTTAATAAAGCTCCCTAATAGACCCAGTGCGATTCTTGTATCTTCAACTTCTACAACAACACTTGACGCTTTTTCTACTTCTGAAAAAACAAAACGAGAGCTTTTTTCAATCAGTAAAACAGATGCCCCCTTTTCGACCGCAGAGCTTAACAGATCATGCGCATCAAATGATGGACCCTTTAAGGCAATAAATAAGTCATTCTTGTTAATAGTACGCGTATCTGTACTAATACTATCAATGCAAGTACCTGCTATCTCCGCAGAAAATTTTAAAGTGCCATTGGTAGCAAAACAAATGTCTTCAATTGAAATAGATATCATAAAATGGGTTCCTGATCCGTGAAAACAGCATTTTCATTTTTAAGCAATTCAGCTAAGCATTCACGGTCACTATAATGTACTTTTTTATCACCAAAGATTTGATAGTCTTCATGCCCTTTACCCGCGACTAAGATAATGTCATTTACCTCGGCAATATTTAGCAGGTGTAAAATAGCTTCTTTTCTATCGTGTATCACCAGTGCTTTGTCTGGTGAACTTAATCCAGTTTTAATATCATCGACAATATTCTGTGCGTTTTCACTACGAGGATTATCGTCGACAATGAGCACTTGATCCGCACCTTTTTCTGCAACTTTAGCCATTTCCGGACGCTTACCCTTATCACGATCACCACCACAACCGAACATCACAATAATACGTCCCTGTTGTTTGTGACACTGTAAGGCTTTTAATGCATTATCTAAGGCATCGGGTGTATGAGCATAATCAACGACAAAGGTTATTTTTCTCTGTGCAAAAAGATACTGTTCCATACGTCCAGGTACAACGGTCAACTGTGCAATAACGGTTTGAATTTGATCAATAGAGAAACCATCACAAAGCAATGCACAACTTACCGCAGCAAGGTTTAACACATTAAAATCACCATAAAATGGCGCCTTAATCACACCACCGCCCCAACTTGAAACAAACTCAAAAATAATGCCCTGAGCTAAGTAGTGTACTTGGGTGATTTTAAAATACGGTTGTGAAACAGTATTGACATCAATATTAAATCCATAAGCGATTGCCTCTGGATATTTAGCCAACCACTTAGCGCCAACCTTATCATCACTGTTGATGATACGATGTTTTAATGGAAAGTTTTCAAACAGCATTTGCTTAGCTTCTGCATAAGCTTGCATAGTGCCATGATAATCTAAGTGATCACGCGTTAAATTAGTAAAAATTGCAGTAGTAAAAGGAACCGCAGAGATTCTACCTTGCTGTAAACCATGCGAAGAAACTTCCATCAGCGTATATATTGCACCATGACGTTGGTATTGATGTAACTCTCGGCAAACAGAAATTGCATCTAGAGTCGTATTCAAACTCGCTTTTAATTGTCCATATAAGCCATTTCCTATTGTCCCCATCTGTGCACTCTGCTGACCTAACAACATATAGCTATTAGCTAAAAGACTTGCGATAGTGGTTTTACCATTAGTGCCAGTGATTGCAGTGATTTTGTGTAGGTTGGGTTCAGGAAAATAAAAGCGCATCGCAATCGCATTGAGATGCAGCGCTAATTCAAAAAATTCAATAATAGGGGTTTCTGATTGGAAATAAATATTACCATGTGAAGTAAATTCTTTGGTTTCAGAAAGCACAATTGA
>JAOFNL010000144.1 GCA_028041985.1 Psychromonas sp.
GAGATATTGATGCAGTTGATTGGTCTGGTTGTGATGTGGTGGTGGAAGCAACGGGTGTACACCGCGATAAAGCCTTATTAGATAAATATATTGCGCAGGGCGTAAAACGAGTTGTTGTTTCTGCACCTGTTAAGCATCCTGAAATCGCCAATATTGTCGTAGGTGTTAATGAACATGTGTTCGATCCTGACATCCATAAAATTGTCACGGCCGCTTCTTGTACCACTAATTGCTTGGCACCCATTGTTAAAGTGATCCATGAAAAAATAGGCATCACAAATGCGGCTTTCACCACTATTCATGATTTAACTAATACACAAACTATCTTGGATTGAATCGAATTCTAATAAGTGTGCTAATGTTTTAGCATCGCCTGCGACATCATTTATTTGTACAAACTCAACTTCTGGCCAATCAAATGCCGCACGCATCGCTAAGCGGCCAATACGTCCAAATCCATTAATTCCAACTTTAATTGTCATTACTTTTCTCACTCTTGTTATTTAATGATTATGCTAATTTTTGTTTTGCTAATTGATAATTCAAAATATCTTGCTGGTATTGCTCCTTCAAACAGTTAGACGCAATTAATCCTGCAATGACTTTTCGCATCCAACCAGGTAATTCTGCATTCACTTTGTAATAAACCCACTGCCCTTCACGTTGATCTAGCAATACGCCAGACTGACGTAAAATAGCTAAATGCCTGGATACTTTCGGCTGACTTTCCTCTAAGGCTAGGCATAACTCTCCAACACTGACCTTTTCCTCTCTCGCAATTAAGATCAAACAACGCAAGCGAGTTTCATCAGATAACATTTTAAAAAATTGATGAGGTAACATAAAAACATCCACATATACGAATATCCATATATTTAAACAGATAAATAGCTTAATGCAACCTATTTTTTGCCTAATGGATAATCCAAAAATTTAAACTTATTTAGACTTAATCTTATTGTTTACACTCCTTGTATTTAATATTTACCAAGGTTATGTTGCATTAAGATGAATTTTTTAGCCCTTTTTACTTTTGTATGTACTCTTTATCATTTAAGGTGCTTTGTTTAGTCGTTATACCAATTACATTAAATTGAATAATTACATGAGTTTCGCCACTCAATTACATAGGAAATGCAAGTAATTATCACCTAAAGTTGCCTCAAAATAACATTAACTGTGACCACTGAATTACATTATGTTTGCCGCTAATAAATTAACTCCACACAGTACATAACTATCGTTAGAGTTGGCACAACTAAAGTCAGCAGTTCCGACAAAGCAGGCATTACTGGTGAGTCGCTATCGCCCCAAAAGCGAGTTAGATAGGATAAAATTTCGGCTTGTTAGCATACTTTATTAAAGTTTGCGTTTATCATTGAGGCTACTTCCATAATGCTTGAATCTGTACTGTCTGAAAGTGCCTCGGCAACACCACGTTGGTTTACCTCAGGCTGATTTTGACTAAGTTTCCACTGCCCCGTTATTGAGGCCACTTCAATTTCTATACCCATTATTGCAGGGATCATTTTTTGGATATATTCATGAGGAGCGTCTGAAATAGACCAAGGCTCAGATTGCCCAGATTCATGAATAGTCGTTAAAGTCTCAATTACATTGTAAATCCACTCTGGGTCATTAATAAATGAAATTTCGCCCTTTACATGAACTACAACATAATTCCATGTAGGAACAGCTCTACCCGTCTCTTTTTTTGTTGGATAATTATTAGGAGAAATATAGCAATTAGGGCCATTAAATGTCACGAGGACATCTGAGCCATTTATAACTGACTTCCATAAAGGGTTTGCCTTAGCGATATGAGCCTTTAAATAGAATTTTTCTGATCTTTTCTCAACTATTATCGGTAAATGAGTAGCTTCAATTCCAACTTCAGACTGAGTAATTAATGTAGCAAAAGAATACTGTTTCATTAGTTCAACAAGATCCTCGACATTTTCTTGTTTGAACTTTCTTGGGATAAACACTGCAACTCCTTAGTATGCCAACGAGGCTGTAGAATTTCTCCATTTTCAAGAAAATACAGCTATTTTAAAAATTTAATGTTTTAATAAAACAACAACTTAAAAATTTTTATATATCTATAAAAAACGAGTTATTCTACAGCCTCAACGTCTTGCTAAGCGATAAATAACGGTTGGATATAATCGCAAAGCGATGTGGAACTGTTATGTTTCCGTTTAAGCAACTTGTATGGCTAATCTCGTTTGTATAAAGATTCAATAGTATTAGATTCTATTGTATTTGCATTGATCATGTAACCAGCTAATGCACCTGAAGCATTTCCAGGCAAATCCAATTTTTCTACTGATAGCGCATGTATTGTAAAGCGATAGTGATGTATACCATGTCCATGGGGAGGACAAGCACCACCGAAGCTCTTGCTACCATAATCATTCTCTATATGCATACTTCCCTTCCCAGCTACGTCAGCCTTTTTATTACCTGCCCCTGTAACTATTTCTGTTACATTTTTTGGTATATTCACAATCTGCCAATGCCACCAACCACTTCCTGTAGGAGCATCTGGGTCATAAGCGGTGATAGCAAAGCTTTTTGTACCTTTAGGCGCATTACCCCATTTCAGATGTGGAGACAAATCATCACCGTCACAGCCGAATCCATTGAACTCCTGAGCTTTAGTCATAAATTCACCTTGTGCAATATCATGGCTAGATAATGTAAGAGAACCAGCAAACGCTGATGCCGACATGCCAAGAGATAAAACAGTAATAAGCTTGATTGTTTTAAGCATAATAATCCTAATTAGTAGTAATTAATTGAAGGGTTATCTTAAAAGTTAATTTTTAAAAAAATTAGTACTAAAACAATCATATTGTCGCCTTAATCTGTCATTTTAGTTTTTCTCAATTCTGAAGGAGTTAAACCAAATCGTCTCTTAAAACGTTCAGTGAATCGTGACGGGGATTGATAACCACATTTATCTGCAACCACACTAATTGAGTTACAAGATGTTTGCAGCAAATGTAATGCTAAACCCAATCTTGCTTGGTCTTTGATCACTTGAATACTTGTACATTCTAATTTTAGCTTTCGTCGTAATGTAGATTCGCTCATTGCTAGCTGTTTACAAATATACAAAATGTTTAATTCACGAAAGCCTTTATTAATGAACATCTCATGTATTCTATCTTTTATTGTAAAGTTACCGAGCATAGTTAATATTTCACCATGTCCCATATGACACAATAACGAAATTATTTCCCTTTTTCGTGATGACCACAATTGTTTTGGTGCCCATGATGAAACTTCAATAAATTGTTTTAGACAGTTCTCTAAATCGAATGTAGTTTTACCAATTAAATAATCCTTTTTCTTAGAGGTAGTGATTTGAAGGCCATTAAAATCTTGATAATTAAATTCAATTAGCAGAGCAAAATACTCTTTGTCCTTAGGTATATTACGCATGGCTATCGAAGGACTATCGGATAGAAAGACAAATTCCCCCGAATGACAAGTTAACTTTTTATCAACACCTAACTCTTTTTTCCCGCTTAGCACTACAATCAACAATGGTTTCGCAATTGGGACATTTAATAGCTTTTGTTCTTTGATAGAAGTGTAAACCGAAAAAGGCTGCTCACTATTTTCATTTAGTGTATTTTTAATTGAACTAAGCAAAGTTACCATGGAAGCCTATATTTATGAGTATCACTTGAGTTTAACAGTATAGCGAAGCCGAATCACTTCGAATTAACAACGGAAATACGAAATAGTAGAATTTGTTTAAATATACTCGCTACAACACGAAAACAATATCTTAAAGCCAATAATCAAATAATAACCATGTTGATAGTTAGAAAAATTCCATACCAATGGGGTCAGTCTTTCATCTTGTATTTTATATCTAGATTGATGCCTAACTCGCTCAGTGCCCGTTAGCGAGCTAGAACAGCAACTCGCTTTCGCCCCCAAAGCGAGCTAAATAGGAGAACATCTCGATATAATTTTGATGCGTATCCTTGATGGCTTGTTAAATGGCAACTTAGCTTAGGTCTCGCCCAAACATTCGAGCAAAGTACCCAACAATAGTTCTTTCTGAATGCCCTGCGCGATTACCAAAAAGGGAATTTCTAATGCAAAAGAACAAACCTATTAACCCACAGGCAATACCAACCCATTCAAACCAATGAATTCTGCGACCAAAAACAGCTTCTAGCAAAGGATAAAACATGTTCTGAGACTCTGATGCTAATTTTGCTTCAAGCCAACTTGGAATTATAAAATAGAAAAGAACAAACGATATACAGCCAAATATTAGTGCTCCCCACCAAGGTAAACGTGAACCTATGGAAACGGAATCTGAAACTATTGAACTACGTTTTCTATATCGACGTCCCATGAGTATCCTTGTGCCATTGAACGTCGCAATCACGCACTTGTCGCGTGCATTGCCTTGTTAAGTTTGATCTCCATAGGCTGATAAACCAAACCTGCCGATTCATCCACCTTGTCACTGCACTCAAAACCATACTTTTCATAAGCGGTCACTGAAGATAGTGACGCGCTGACGGTAACAGTTTCAACCCTCGCGTGATTTAAGGAGGATAAAAGCAGCTTTCTTCCAATACCATTCTTTTGGCGTTCAGGGCGAATAAAAAGCATCGCGACATGACGGCCTTCCTTTAGCTCAATGACACCTTCGATATTTTCGTCATTCTCAGCAACCAGTATTAAGTTATCGCCTTCCATTCTATCGAGGAATGCATCGCACGCAGCGATATTCGAAAAGGTTGTAATTCCCTCATCAGACAATGTGCCAGCAACAGACTTTAAAAAAGAATCCATACAAATTGCACTTACAGCCTCAAGGTCCTTTTCTTCTATCTTCCTGATAATCATCAATATATCCCAAAAACTTAACAGTATACTATCCATAATTCACAATAGTAAC
>JAOFNL010000145.1 GCA_028041985.1 Psychromonas sp.
TAGCCAATAAAATAGATCAGCTATTTACTTCGATTGGTATTATTTTAATCAAGGAGTAGTGGAAAATAGAACAGATGAGATTGTTAATCTTTAATATTATTTTTATATAAAAAACTAAGCTTTAATCAGTCCAAGTGAGATCGCTTTTTCAACGGCTTGTAAACGGCTTGTCGTACCAGATACATCTAACGCGATATACAAACCTTTTTGATGAAATTTAACTGTATCTTGTGAAATACATAATAAATCAGCTATTTCTCTATTTTTCTTACCTTCATGAAGTAATTTTAGGATTTGTATTTGCCTATCAGATAAATTAAAAGCTTTCTTATTTTTTATTTCGAATTGTGCAATTTTATCGATTTCGATTGCAATGTTATCAGGGACAAATATATCACCTTCAAATACCGCCTCTAATGCATTTAGCATTGCCTGTGGGGAATAGGATTTGGGAATAAAGCCCATCGCGCCTTTTTGTAAAGCATGATAAACATCTTGATAATCTTCACAGGCAGATAAAACAACAACAGGAGAGGGAATTTCAGCTTGTATTAATGACTCAATCATTGCAACACCATTCATCTCAGGCATGTATAAATCCATTAGAATGAGATCAGGTTGGATATTTTTTATTTCTACTAATGCTTTAATTGGGCTGTCAAAAGTCACCACCACATTATTTTCATTTTCTAATGTAAGTTTTAACCCATGTAAAAATAATTGGTGATCATCAATAATCACTATTTTATTCATCGAAATATCCTTTTTGCAATAACTTACTATTCTCGGTATATGGTAATTAATTGCAATAGAAACAGCATTAAAATCCTATTCCTAATTGATTATAAACAAATTAAAAAGGATTATCGCCTAAAATTTTCGCCTCTTTTTACAAGCTCTGTATTATTTTTTCAATTCCCTGTATTCTTTCGCCTATCTAACTATCCCCCAATAAAAAGAGAAAATGATGCCTTGGATCCAACTTAAATTAAATGCCAATAACGTAAATGCCGAAGAAATTGGTGAATTATTAATGGATAATGGCGCACTCTCTGCGACCTTTACTGACTCGCAAGATACGCCGATTTTTGAACCTTTGCCAGGAGAAACTCGACTTTGGGGCGATACCGATGTGACCGGTTTATATGATGCTGATACTGATATGCTGCCAGTTATCGTTTTACTAAGAGAAAGTGGCCTATTGGCTGACGATTTTGCCTTTAAAGTTGAACTGTTAGAGGATAAAGACTGGGTTCGAGAATGGATGGATAACTTTCACCCAATGCAATTTGGTGAACGTTTATGGATATGTCCAAGTTGGAAACCCGTACCTGATGAAAATGCAGTGAATGTTATGTTAGATCCAGGCCTTGCTTTTGGAACAGGTACCCATCCAACCACAGCTTTATGTTTAGCGTGGTTAGATTCACAAGAGCTGCAAGATAAAGTGGTTATCGATTTTGGTTGTGGCTCAGGCATCCTCGCGATTGCAGCACTTAAACTCGGTGCAAAACGCGTTATAGGTATTGATATCGACCCACAAGCGATCACAGCAAGCCGTGACAATGCAGAACGTAATAACGTATCCGATCAACTAGAACTCTATTTACCAGAAGATTTGCCAGCAGGCATTCTTGCCGATGTATTAGTCGCTAATATTTTAGCAGGGCCATTACGCGAATTATCAACTAGCATTGAATGTTTGGTTAAACCCAAAGGCGCATTAGCCCTATCTGGCATATTAGAACAGCAAGCAGACGAACTTATTAACGTTTACGGTGAATGGTTTAACATGGATAAAGCCAAAATCAAAGAAGAATGGGCTCGATTATCAGGAATTAAGCACTGTAAAAGTGATGATAAATAACTGAGAACAAAGTGTTGCTCAATTTGCAAGCAAAATAATTGCAAAATGGTTACTTATTAACCTTTATTCTGGTTGAAAAAATGCGTAAACTACGCCGCCTTAACTTAGAGAACGCTTAGAATATGCGCATTGGACAGTATCAATTAGACAATAATCTTATTTTAGCGCCGATGGCGGGTGTCACTGATCGCCCTTTCAGAGAACTTTGCCGCAAGCAAGGTGCTGGATTAGCAGTATCAGAGATGTTGTCATCGAACCCTAGTGTTTGGAATAGCACTAAATCTAAGTTACGAATGGACTACCATGATGAATCAGGTATTCGTTCTGTACAAATTGCTGGTGCTGAACCACTAGCAATGGCTAACGCTGCACGATTGACCGTACAGCAGGGAGCTCAGATCGTTGATATTAATATGGGTTGTCCCGCCAAAAAAGTGAATAAGAAAAAAGCAGGTTCAGCATTATTGCCACACCCTGATTTAGTGAAAGCTATTTTAGAAAGCGTTGTTGATGCAGTTGATGTCCCTGTGACTTTGAAGATTCGCACTGGCTGGGATCCAGAAAGTAGAAATGGATTAGAGATTGCACAGATCGCTGAACAAGCAGGTATCCAAGCACTTTCAGTGCACGGTCGTACTCGTCAATGCCTTTTTAAAGGCGAAGCCGAATATGACACAATAAAAACAATTAAAGAAAATATAACAATCCCTGTGATTGCAAATGGCGATATAACTACTGTTGAGAAAGCAAAGTACGTGCTAGATCATACAGGGGCTGATGCCATCATGATTGGACGAGGCGCACAAGGTGCACCTTGGATATTCAATGACATTAACCATTACCTAAATACTGGGCAACATGCTCAAGGTTTAGCACAAACGGAAATTACAGAAATACTCATAAATCACGTGCAAGCTTTGCATGTTTTTTACGGTGATGTAATGGGACCTCGAATCGCTAGGAAGCACGTCGGGTGGTATTTGCAAGAGCAAGACAGGTTAGGTTATTTTAAGCGAAAATTTAATGCGATAGAAAGTACTAGCGAGCAGCTAAACGCATTAGAAAGTTATTTAAATCAATTGTAAATAAAAGAGTTAATACCCATGTTTGAACAAAATATTTCTCAAGAAGCACTAACAACAACAACTAGTATTCCTGCAACAGGGCAAATAACTCAACGTCCACTACGTGATTCAGTACGTCAAGCTGTATCAGGTTATGTGGCAAAATTGAATGGTCAAGATACTACTGAATTATATGAATTAGTATTGGCAGAAGTTGAAGCGCCAATGTTAGATATCATTATGCAATACACTCGTGGTAATCAAACTCGTGCAGCGACTATGTTAGGCATTAACCGTGGTACTTTACGTAAAAAATTGAAAAAATATGGCATGGGCTAAGCCCTTACCTATTTAGAAATCTAAAAAAGCGACTAATACTGTCGCTTTTTTTATACCTAAACTTTCTATCTAACACTTAAAAAAGTGAATTCGTTAAAAATCTGAAGACAGACTCAAGATTAGCCTATAATCTTAACTTCTTTTGACCTTGAAATAGGATTTTCATGTTATCTCTTCCCATCAATGATCAACTTACTGATCTACAAGCTTGGCAACAAAGTGTATTTTGCATGGCACTGGCAGAGCAAAATATCACACATTTCAAAATGTTCAGTCAGTCAATCGATAGTGATAATGGTGCAGTTGCGCATAATATTTTACAGCTCTTTTGGGAAAAACTAACCGTAAAAGGTGCAAAAATTAACTTCACCATCCAAGAAGAAAATTTTGATGCCATTATTCCGGACAGTAGCAACTATGATTTTTATGGCGTTTACCCTGCTGTAGATTACTGTGTAATAGTGAATTGTATTTTCAACTCTTTCACAACTAAGTCTAAAGAAGAAGCGTTAAATGCAAGTCAAACTAGTTTTGCAACCATCGCAAGTTTTATCGAATTACAAACAGATGAAGAAATTGATGAAGCGACATTAAAACAAGAACCTTTGTTTATTGAGCATATTGAGTTACAAGAAACTGTTCTAAAAATGCTCAATAATGAACGTAGTCCTGAATTAATTAAATCCATTCGCCAATATATAAATAGTCTCGAAAGCACGAATCTTGGTATATCAACCTTAGAAAATTAAGGGTTTATCTCTGGCGTTTTGTGATTTTTGACACATTAAAAGTAAATAATTTGTTACTTTATTAAATTTTGTCGAGCTTATTCTTTACTTGCGAGGAACGAATGCAATACATTATTCATCATGTTTAAATTCTTATGCATTTTTTTATACTAACGGAAGTCAAATAATGAATAAAACTCAACTTGTGGCAGACATAGCTGAAAAGGCTGACCTTACTAAAGTACAAGCTAAAGCAGCTCTAGAGCAAATTTTAGCTAGTGTAACTGATAGCCTTAAAGACGGTGAACCAGTTCAACTAATCGGCTTTGGTACTTTTAAAGTAAACCATCGTGCAGCACGTACTGGACGTAACCCACAAACAGGTGCAGACATTCAAATTAAAGCAGCTAACGTTCCTGCTTTTGTTGCTGGTAAAGCACTTAAAGAATCTGTAAACAAATAATTATTTTTTGTTTAGTTAATAAAAAAGCACCTAAGGTGCTTTTTTTGTATCCAAAAAATCTATCTGCCCGTTGTTCATACCATTCCGCACAAGATTGTGTTCAGGGCTTGCTGAGGAAAAATGATGGAGAGCAAGGCGCAGGATTGAGTAATAGTTGGCGATTGAGTGCAACGTAGCTATCTATTATTTTAAGCAACAAAGATAGATCAGATACTTATGTGGATTGGTATCACTCTACTTTAGCGATTTGAAAGCAACATAAATCAGACTAATAAAAAATTTAGCCCCCATTTAAACGTAATATTAATTATCTCAATCCAACAACGTGCGCCCTTCCGTTCAACAAAATAAAATGATTACTCGGCTAAATAATACCATTCCGCCCAACTCTTGCTCGTTAAAAATGTACTCTAAAGGAGTATTTATTTTATTTTTCAATTGGTTAACATAAACAC
>JAOFNL010000146.1 GCA_028041985.1 Psychromonas sp.
CTTTAACAGATTCTAAACAAGCGGCTAAATGAGCGCCCTCATTTTTAACAATCATCAACACACCAATCGTTGGTTTATGAGCCATTATAATATTTCCCTGTTATCATTTGGTTTAATATAAAAGTCAGCAATCGTTTTATCAAACATCTCAATAACTTGTTCTGATGTGATGCGATTCATCGCTAATGCATCTTTAACACGTGAACGCCATGACAGCTCAGCAAGTAATTTTCCAGACTCTGCTTCAATGGCTTGTTGGTAAGCACTTACCACGTATTCTTGATATAAATATGGGCCAGTACGCTGAGGGTTATGATGTGCATATAAACCGATGACAGGGGTATTCACAGCAACGGCCATATGCGCGGGGCCTGTATCAGGAGCAATGACTAACTTGCTTTCTTTTAATAATGCTAACATTTGCTTTAAAGAGCTCTGCCCAACTAAATTAATTATATTGGCATTGCAATGCTTAATCACTTCATCCGCTAAATCAATCTCTATCTGTGCTGGGCTACCCGCTAAAATCACTTGAAAACCTTTTTGGGCGATATGCTCGATCACTTTTGCATATCCTTGAGCATGCCAGTTTTTATAACTTTTGCTTGCTGCAGGTACCACGACTACGGTCGCTTTATTGTTAATTTGTGTCAGAGCCCATTGTTTACCTTCATCGCTAACGGGAATAGTCCATTTTAATGGCATTTCAACAATGCCTAATACTTTTGCAAATTGAATAAACCCATCTAAAACATGTGCAGACTTCGGAGAAGGAACTTTATGGTCAATAAAAAATGATTGCATATCACTAGTACGCTGAGCATCAAAACCTAATTTATAGGTCGCTTTGATCCCTAGGCTCACAATGCTAGCGCGTAATGCAGTTTGCATGTGTAGCAGTGCATCGAACTTTCGCCCTTTTAACAAAGACCAAATTGCTAGATATCCTTTCAAGCCCTTTTTCTTATCGAAGGTCAGGACTTCAATATTTTTTAAATCGCCTAATAGTTGAGCTTCTAATTTCCCCATGATCCAAGTAATTTTAGTGTTTGGCCATTGAGTTTGAATCATTTGCACCACTGCTGTCGCGTTACAAACATCACCAATAGCAGATAAACGCAAAATACAAATTGAATCGGGTGCTTCGGAAAAAAGGGCCATAAAATACCGCTCACCTAAATTATAAAAATAATGGGAAGAAAGAGTTGAATTATGCAGTCTTCAAACAATAATGTAAAATAACTTACCGCAGCTAAATAACTGAAAATAATGATACAAACTATTCAAACTAAGTCACAAATAATTTGCTTCGATTCTGAATTACTAACTGAACCAGTTGATAACGTGTTTGATGTAACCTATTGGCAACAACAAGACTTAGTGATCGGATCAGCACAAGGAAGAGGCACGACTTGGTTTGTTCAACTTCAAAAAACAGCAGCTGCACTTCGTCATTATCGTCGGGGAGGTTTGTTTGGAAAAATAGTTAAAGATAATTATTTATTTAGCGGTTGGAACAACACACGCAGTATCGCTGAATTTAACCTGCTCAATAAGCTTATTAATTCAGGTGTTAACGTTCCCAAACCAATAGCAGCTCGTGCGATAAAAAATAATTTCACCTACACTGCCGACTTGCTCTCTGAAAAAATTAGCCATGCTCGCGATTTAGTCAGTATTTTGCAAGAACACGAACTATCAACAGAACAATACAAATTGATCGGGCAAGAAATAAAAAAAATGCATCAACAGCAAGTAAATCATACTGATTTAAACATCCATAACATTTTGTTGGATGATGCCGGTAAAGTCTGGTTAATTGATTTTGATAAATGTGATGAGCAGAACGGTGATGATTGGAAAGTAAAGAATATCTCACGTTTAAAAAGATCTTTTTTAAAAGAAAAAAACAAACGAAATATTTATTTTAACGAACAAGATTTTACAAAATTATTAGACGCTTATGAACAATATTAATCTAGCTGTTATGAATGTTAGATAAAAATATATAAATTTTCATCTAACATTACCAAATAATAAATTATCTCCACGCTTTCCAAGCATTGATTAAGCCATTTGTAGAAGTATCATGGCTATCAATAGATTGATCATTGTTAAGCTCCGGCAAGATCTGTCCCGCTAACTGTTTACCTAATTCAACGCCCCACTGATCGAAACTGTGCACATTCCAAATAATGCCTTGTGTAAATATTTTCTGTTCATACATGGCGATCAATTGCCCTAAGGTGGTTGGCGTTATTTTTTTCACTAAAATAGAATTGGTTGGTTTATTACCTTCAAATACTTTAAAAGGGACTAATTCAGCAATTTCTTCTGCAGATTTCCCCATCGCGACCAATTCTGACTCAGCTTTTTCTTTGTTTTTACCAAACGCTAAAGCTTCCGTTTGTGCAAAGAAATTAGACAATAATTTAGTATGGTGATCACCAACAGGATTGTGACTAATCGCTGGAGCAATAAAATCGCATGGGATTAATTTAGTCCCTTGATGGATTAGTTGATAAAAAGCGTGTTGACCATTTGTCCCTGGTTCACCCCAAATAATCGGCCCAGTTTGATAATTAATTGCGTCGCCATTTCTATCCACACATTTACCATTAGACTCCATATTTCCTTGCTGAAAATAAGCAGGAAAACGATGCATATATTGATCATAAGGTAAAATAGCTTCTGACTCTGCGCCATAAAAGTTGTTGTACCAAATACCAATAACAGCTAATAAAACGGGAATATTATTTTCAAATTCTGTTGATGCAAAATGTAAATCCATTTCATGGGCGCCGGTTAACAACTCTTCAAAATGGTCATAACCGATAGTCAACGCAATTGATAAACCAATTGCAGACCAAATTGAATAACGACCACCGACCCAATTCCAAAACTCGAACATGTTATCGGTATCAATACCAAATTCAGCAACAGATTTTGCATTGGTTGATAATGCGACAAAATGTTTCGCGATACACTTTTCATCTTGCGCAAAATTTAAGAACCAATCACGAGCACTATGAGCATTAGTCATGGTCTCTTGTGTAGTAAATGTTTTCGAGGCGACTAAGAATAATGTTGTTTCAGGATCTACTTTTGTTAAGGTTTCGACGAGATGAGTCGCATCGACATTGGACACAAAATGACTTTCAATACCATCGACTTTATAGGCTTGTAATGCTTCCGTGACCATGTAAGGGCCAAGATCAGATCCCCCAATCCCAATATTCACAATATCGGTGATGCGTTTGCCTGTGTACCCTAGCCATTCGCCAGAATGTACCTTGGCACAGAATAGTTGCATTTGTGACAATACCGCATTAATTTTCGGCATCACATCTTCACCGTCGACTATGATTGGCGTATTACTACGATTTCGCAAAGCACCATGCAGCACTGAACGTTGCTCGGTTACATTGATCATTTCCCCAGAAAATTGTGCTTTAATTGCACTGCTCAAATCGACCTCTTTAGCGAGATCAATAAGACTTGATAAAATATCTTCAGTAATTAAGTTCTTTGAAAAATCTAATAAAAAATCTTCATTAAACTGACGAGAAAAAAGTTCAAAACGTTGCGGGTTTGCTGAAAACAAACCTGACATTTTCATATCCAGATTTTGATCAAATAAATTCTGCAGTGTTGACCAAGCGCTTGTTTGAGTTGGATTGATATTTTTCAACATAGTGAGATCCCAAGTTTATGATATTAAAACTTTTTAAGTACTTACAATACTGACGAAATAATGTAATTAGGATATCAATATACCCTTTATTGCAATATGGTCAAACAAGAAATAATGAGAAATTGCCCTACAGCCAATATATTTATTTGATTTAATCATTCTCACATTAAGCATTTTATTTTGCGTTACAATGAAAAAAGTACAGACTTTATTGTTTAAAAGAAAATAAAATATCCCTTTAAGCTTCGATAATAAAGATCCAACTGTCGCTGAAAAATTGCTATTATGCGATTAGATTTACAAATTATTTTGTTCCTGAATATTTTTATATTGAATACAAAGAGATAACCATGAAAGAAACACCAGACAACACCACTCACTTTGGCTTTAAAACGGTTGAAGAAGATAAAAAAGTGGAACTAGTTGCAGATGTATTTCACTCTGTTGCGGCAAAATATGACATCATGAATGATGTATTATCGATGGGTATTCATCGCATTTGGAAACGTTTCACGATTGACTGTTCAGGCGTTCGTCAAGGCCAAAAAGTATTAGACTTAGCAGGCGGAACAGGCGATTTAACTGCAAAGTTTTCTCGTATAGTCGGTGCAAAAGGTGACGTCGTTTTAGCTGACATTAATGACTCAATGTTAAAAGTTGGTAGAACTAAATTACGCGATAAAGGCATCGAAGGAAACGTAAGCTATGTTCAAGCGAATGCAGAAGAATTGCCGTTCCCAGATAATCATTTTGACTTGGTAACCATTGCTTTCGGTTTACGTAATGTCACCGATAAAGATAAAGCCCTTGCTTCTATCTACCGTGTATTAAAACCAAGCGGACGCTTATTGGTTCTCGAGTTTTCGAAACCAATTTATACACCAGTTCAAAAATTTTATGACTTCTATTCATTTAATATTTTACCTAAATTAGGTAAGTTAATTGCTAACGATAGTGAAAGTTATCAATATTTGGCAGAAAGTATTCGCATGCATCCAGATCAAGATACATTAAAAGAGATGATGAACAATGTCGGTTTTGAAGGTACTGAGTACTTTAATCTAAGCGCAGGTATTGTTGCATTACATCGTGGTTATAAATACTAAACGCTATAACGAGACTGAACATGCCATTAAATAACTTACTTTGCGGTTTATTAGAGACAGGTGTAAACCAATTA
>JAOFNL010000150.1 GCA_028041985.1 Psychromonas sp.
AGTTTTGGGTCTTCAACCTTTTGTGACATTGGTGTCATCATCAAGTTTGCCCTTCTACCTGTTTGATATAATTTAATTTGTTGTTCTAAATATTCTTCACTTAAACCTGCTAACATAGGTGTGAAATTTGGGACACCCAAACCATCTTGACCATGGCAGGATTTGCAAGTGTCGACAGTAGTGAATTCGGTATCAGGAAATGGCATCGCTTGCTGTTTTGCATAACTGATACTGATTGAAAGTAACGAAGTCAGCACAATGGCTAGGCGTATTTTATATTTTAGCATTATCAGATTCTCCGATAAAAAATAATTAAGTTAGCTTATTATAGTTTATCTTACTCACTTAAATTTTATATAGTTTATTTTAATTTTAGGCGTTGAAACGTTAATACTCTCTATAATATTTTTTGATTCTCGTTGAATAAATAAATTGGAAGTTAAACACTAAGTAATAGTGTTTTATAAAATCGTATACTTGTATGTATTTCTTTATATGAGAATAAAAATAATGAATAGGGTGACTGAAGTGATTGATACAAGTATTTGTCCATTTTGTAAGCAAGAAAACCGATGTTCGGTAGAAGCCGCATCAGATTGTTGGTGCCATCAAGTCAAAATTCCTCCGGAGCTGATCAAATTAGTACCTGATAACATAAAGAATAAATCATGCATCTGTAGGGATTGTGTCGCGCTTTTTTACCGCGAACCTCATCAATTTATATTAAAATAAGACTCACAATAAACGTTGAGCATTACTTTATTCACTTATTAAATACTAAGAGTGCATTTACTTTATCTGGGTGGCGTTTTATTTGAGAAATAGCTTGTTTATAGAGGCTACGTAAATAAGGTTTTAAATGTTTTGTTGCTTGTTTGTATGGGATCTCTTTTAAGTGGCAAAATAGTGCCAAGCTGAATATAACTTTGTCTTCAGAAAGGCTGGCTTGTCTATGCGCTTCTGGATTGAAACATCGAGCACAAGATCCTCTGAATGCATAGGCTGAATTGGAGAGCATGACACCAAACCCCATCATCACTGCTAAAATTTCTGTATTTTGTAAAAATAGATCATCACCGCCAACGGGAGACAGTTGTGATTGTGCAAATATATGCTGTGCCAGTAAGTGTGAGAATGAGGCTGCTAAATCACCAGGTTCAGTGGTTTGATGTGGATTATATCCAATTCTAATTTTCTCTTGATTTACTAAAGTGGTATCTAAATCAGCTAAGTGCCGTCTCATTAAATACTGACTTTTTGGCAATAATAGTAGCGGGTATTCTGCTTGATTTGATGGATGTTGTAATTGAAATGGCCAATGTGTTAAACCACAGTGTTTGATAGATGCCTCAAATACAGTATTCGCCATTGAAGCTGGGCTATTAATTTTTCCAGGAAAAAAAGTATCAGTAGGTTGAACTAATTGTGTTACCTGAAAGAATGCGTGATGGTCAAAGTGAGTTAATAAAAATGCATAAGTATTAAATATCCATTCACAATCATCTTCATTAACTAAGTCTTTAGTCGTCCAAAAGTTAAACATGTGATCTCTTAATTTTAAAGCGCAATTATTCGCATACTATATCAATTATTTTTCAATCAGTCTGTTGAATCAATTATGTAGGTGTTGGTAGTATTATTTAAATTGATTGAAAATCTAATCATTACCATAGAATTTAGATTTTTATGAAAGAGAAAATAAGCGTGTTATTGAAAAATCATCGAATACCAATATTTATGAGATTTAAAATTAATTAAGCTATAATCCGCGCGCTTTGGTGTATAACTTCATTATGTAGTACGACTATGTAATTAAAATGGAATGTTGAGAAAAGAATGTCAAAACGTGATTGTTATGAAGTGTTAGGTGTGAGCAAGTCGGCATCTGAAAAAGATATTAAAAAAGCTTACAAAAAATTAGCGATGAAATACCATCCTGATAGAAATCCTGATAATCCAGTTGCTCAAGAAAATTTTCGTGAAGTAAAAGCAGCTTATGAGATTTTAAATGATCCAGAAAAACGCCAGCAATATGATGACTTTGGTCATGGGGCTTTTGAAAATGGTGCTGCTCGTGGCCGTGGTGGGTTTGGGCAAGGTGGATTTGGCCATGCCGGTGGCGATTTTAATGACATTTTTGGTGATATGTTTAATCAGCGCCATCAGCAACAACGTTATCAACCGCAGCCAGAAAAAGGCTCGGATATTATTTTAAAAGTAGAATTAAGCTTAGAAGATGCTGTCAATGGGTGCGCTAAAGATGTGCGGTTACCTAATACAACCGATCCGATCTCAGTGACTATTCCTGCTGGCATTAATCATGGCCAACGCGTTCGTATCGCAGGCAAAGGTAATCCGGGCACATTAGGTGCTGAGCGAGGAGACTTATTGGTTGAAATGACGTTATTAGAACATGAATTTTTTACACGTAAAGGTAATGATTTATATTGTGATTTAGTCACTTCATTTCCTGTTGCTGCCATTGGTGGAACAGCAAAAGCTTCTACATTCACTGGCTATATAAACTTAAAGATACCTGCTGGTACTCAAGTAGGACGTAAATTTAGAATTAAAGGCCGTGGTATCAAGGCAATGAATAGTGATCTTGTTGGTGATTTGATTTATACGGTTGTGATACCGACTCCAACAGAATTAACAGATCAACAGCATAAATTATTGGCTGAATTAGCTGAAACAATGAATTAGTAATCAGTCAGGGATTAATGGATGAGTCGTTTATTGCAATTAGTAAGAGATTATTGGGTTATTATTTCAATAATATTATTCGTAGTGATTGCATCGCTATCATTAACTCCTTTGCCAAAAATGCCAAGTGTACCTGGTACGGATAAAATTCATCATTTTATTGCTTATGGTGTGTTGGTATTGCCCCTTATGTTGAAGCAACCCCGTTACTGGTTTATTGTGTTTATTGCGTATGCAGTATTAAGCGGTGCGATTGAATTAATTCAACCACAAGTAAATCGTTATGGAGAGTGGTTAGATATGTTAGCCAATACAGGTGGCCTTATTTGCGGTGCGGCCATCGCCTATTTTATTAATCGATTTTATCCAGCTCGATAATTACCTAGTTTTACTTCACTAATCTCTAAAAGCTCATTGTAAACGTGATTTGCAATGAGCTTTTTGGTTTTTAAATTTGCTGAGTAAAGCGCTGAAAATTCCATAGGGATAATGTGCTTTGCAGGGTATAATACGCGCTATTTTTTATTCAACTATTGCATGAGAGCGTCTATGTTCAATTATTTTATTCCTACAGCCAAAGGGCTTGCTCCTTTATTAGAAGCTGAACTTAAAGAACTAGGTATTGAAAATACCAAGCAAATTGCTGGTGGCGTTAGCTTTGACGGCTCTTTAGAACATGGTTATCAAGTTTGTTTATGGTCACGCTTTGCTTCTCGTGTTTTACTAAAATTAAGTGAGTTTAAAGTTATTGACCCAATGGATTTGTATTTAGGTTGTAGCAATATTCCGTGGGAAACACATTTTGATGTTGATAAAACATTCTCGATCGACTTTTCTGGTAGCAATGATGAAATTCGTAATACGCAATTTGGCGCATTAAAAATTAAAGATGCCATTGTTGACCGTTTCCGTAAAAAATTCGATGAGCGTCCAAATGTTGAAAAACGCGATGCTGATATCCGCTTTAACGGTCGTTTGTTTAAAGATAAAGCTTCAATTTATATAGATCTTTCAGGCTCTCCTTTGCATCTACGTGGTTACCGTACTATCGCTGGTGAAGCGCCGTTACGCGAAACGTTAGCCGCTGGTATTATCAAACGCAGTGGTTGGAAAGGTGAAGCGCTATTAGATCCTATGTGTGGTTCTGGTACGTTAATTATTGAAGCTGCCATGATGGCGTTAAATATTGCTCCAGGTTCATTACGCGATAAATTCGGGTTTGAGCAATGGAAAAAACATGATGAAGAGACCTGGAAAACATTAAAATCAACGGCACAGGTTTATGCTAAACGTGCGGTAAAAGATTGTACTGAACGTTTCTATGCTTCTGACTTAAGTAAAGAAATGATTAGTATTGCTCGCCAAAATGCACAACGAGCAGGTGTGGCTGAGTTAATCGAGTTTAGTGTTCAAGATGCGAAAAAAGTATTACCACCAGAAGAATTAACTACGGGTATGCTTATTTCTAACCCTCCTTATGGTGAACGTCTAGGTGGATTTAGTGACACTATCAGTTTATATACTGAGTTAGGCCATCATTTTAAAGAAGCTTTTGCTGGCTGGAATTTAAGTATGTTTGCAATGGATACTGAGCTATTAAGTTGTTTAGGTATGCGTGCAGCAAGGAGTTACAAATTTTTTAATGGTCCAATTGAATGTGTACTGAAAAATTACCGAATTTCACCTAAGCGTGTGGTTGAAGGTGCTGCTGTTGTTGAAGATAAATCAGCTAAATCAACTGTGAAAGTCAATAAAGTTCAACCTGAATATGTAGAGTCGACAGAAAAAAATCCTTGGGGCACGCTTCCTCCTGTTATTGAATCTGAAGCTGAACTTGTATTTAATGAAGTAAAACAAATTAAACCTGCTATTTATGCCGAAGACTTTGCTAATCGTTTATTAAAAAACATGAAACGTTTAGATAAGTGGGCACAGCGCGAAAACATTCAATGTTACCGTTTATATGATGCTGATTTACCTGAATATAACGTAGCGATTGATCGTTACAATG
>JAOFNL010000147.1 GCA_028041985.1 Psychromonas sp.
AGCCAGTAAAATAGATCTGCTATTTACTTCGATTGCTATTACTACTTATTTTTCAAATGATAAAAAAAATCCAGTTATAAATAACTGGATTTTAATTGTACTAAATAGCCACTACTAAACCATAGCGATTATTTTGAAATATCTTCACGCAATTTTAAGCTACGTAATGCTTTATCAAGTACGCCATTAACAAATTTATAAGACTCGTCAGTTGCAAAGTCTTTTGCTAATTCGATAGCTTCATTTAATACCACTTTATGTGGTACATCGGTACGGAAAGTTAATTCAAACATTGCTAAACGTAACACCGCAATATCAACCATATCAACATCGTCAATTTTACGAGATAGGTAAGGAGAAAGTTTTTCATCTAATGAATCGACATTCTGTACTACGCCTATCAACAGCTCTTTGAAATAAGGAACATCTGCTTTCGACATGTCTTGATCAACCGAAAACTGTTCAATTATTTGTGTCACACCCGTTTGAGTGATTTGCCATTGATAGATAGCTTGTACAGCAAATTGACGAGCGCGGCGACGTTCAGCAGGTTTCATTTTCATTATGCTAATTCCGCCATCACATTAACCATTTCTAGCGCGCCTAAAGCAGCTTCACTACCTTTGTTACCCATTTTAGTACCAGCACGTTCTATCGCTTGGTCAATTGAATCTGTTGTTAACACACCAAATGCAACTGGAATATCAAATTCTAAAGAGACTTGCGCTAAGCCTTTGTTACATTCGTTTGCCACTAAATCAAAATGCGGTGTACCACCACGAATAACACAACCTAATGCAACAATCGCATCATACTTATTTGAAGCAGCAACACGCTTAGTCGCTAATGGTAATTCAACGGCTCCAGGAACACGAACGATAGTGATGTTATCATCAGCCACTTGACCGGTGCGTTTAAGGGTATCAATAGCACCAGCTAATAACTGCTCGTTTATAAAGCTGTTAAAACGAGAGATTACGATTGCGATTTTAGCTTGTGGAGCTGCTAAGCCACCTTCAATTATTTTCATTTTCTACCCTTATTAAAAATTTTGTGCATTCTAGCATAATTTATTTTTATATCGACATTGTTTATTCAGTGATGTATTCAACCACTTCAAGTCCAAAACCCGATAACGCATGATATTTTTTCTCTGAACTCAATAGCGCCATTTTTTGAACGCCTAAATCACGTAGAATTTGAGATCCAACACCAACGCGACGACTCGCACCTTGTGCTTTTGCAGCAATACGCTCACCAGCATCTTCTTTACTAATGTTTTTAACTTGTTCAATTAGCGATTCAGCGGTTTCTTGATGCCCTAACATCACCAGTACACCACCATCTTTAGCCAATCGAGCTAAAGCAGACTGCATCGGCCATGTGCGAGCGGCTAAGCGATCAGAGAAAAAATTATCAGCAAATGTATTTTGTAAATGCACGCGAACAGTAGTCGTTGCGCCTTCTTTTATTTCGCCATTAACTAAAGCAAAATGAACTTGTTTGTCGATAGTATCTTGATAAGCCACTAGATCAAACTCACCAAATTCAGTTGGCAATTTACACGAACTTACACGTTCAATAGTTGTTTCGTTATCGTTACGGTATTCAATTAAGTCAGCCACTGTGCCTAATTTAATATTGTGTTCTTTTGCGAAAACTTCTAAATCACTTCGACGCGCCATGCTGCCATCTTCGTTTAGAATTTCAACAATCACACCAGCAGGTTCACGACCAGCTAATCGAGCTAAATCACAACCCGCTTCTGTATGGCCAGCACGTGTTAACACGCCACCATTTTGTGCTTTTAAAGGGAAGATGTGACCAGGCATTACGATATCACTTGCTTTAGCATCTTTCGCAACGGCAGATAAAACTGTTATAGCACGGTCTGCTGCAGAAATCCCAGTGGTTACGCCTTTCGCAGCTTCAATTGACACTGTAAAATTAGTTGAGAATGCAGCAGTATTATCTTGTACCATCAAAGGCAGTTTTAATTGTTCACAACGTTCTGCAGTTAATGTTAAACAGATTAAACCTCGACCATACTTAGCCATAAAATTAATAGCTTCAGGAGTGACTAAATCAGCGGCCATGATTAAATCGCCTTCATTTTCACGATCTTCATCATCCATCAAAATGACCATTTTACCTAAACGGATATCTTCGATAATTTCTGCTGTTGTATTTAACTTCATTTTTATTCCTTAAACTTGTACTAACCCATGAAACCGCTTTTTGCTAGCAGCTCCATTGTTGATTGTTGTTTTTTGGCTGATTCAGCTGCTCTTTCACCCAATATTAAACGTTCTAAATAGCGCGCAATAACATCAACTTCTAAATTAACCTGTGTGCCAACAGCATACTGCTGCATAATTGTTTGGCTAATGGTATGGGGAATAATGGTTAACTTAAAGCTCGCCCCATCTACCTCATTAGTGGTTAAACTAACGCCATCCACCGTGATAGATCCTTTTTTAGCAATATATTTAGCTAACTCATTCGGCGCTTTTATCCAATACTCAACGGCATTACCTAGTGCAGTTACTGAAATGACTTCGCCAACGCCATCAACATGCCCGCTAACAATATGCCCACCAAAGCGGTCATTCATTTGCATCGCTTTTTCAAGATTGACCATAAAGCCTGGTTTAATATCTGAAAAACCACTTAACTTAATGGTTTCATAAGAAACATCTGCATTAAAAGTGTCACCGCTTAATCGTGTAACCGTTAAACAAACACCATTATTGGCAATGCTATCACCTAGCTTTACATCACTCATATCTAATCCGCCAGCTTGCACGGTAATGGTCATATCTTTTTTGTTATTTTTAATGGCAATGATTTTACCCACTGCTGCAATTATGCCTGTGAACATATTATTTCCGATGGTTAATAAGACGAATATCATCGCCAATCTGGGTAACAGAGTGTAATTTTAAATTGATAATATCGTTCATCGTTGAAAAGTTGGGTAAGTTTACTAAGTTTCTGCTCTGATCGCCCATTAATTTTGTTGCTTGGTAAAGAATAAATTCATCAACAAGATCATTTTTAAAGAACTCTCCAGCAAGTGTAGCACCCGCTTCGATCCATAAATCATTTATTTCATATTCATTTAAACATTGCATTAGCTCATTGAGATCAATACGTTCGCTGCCGTTAGATGAACAAATAACTTGTTCTACCTCGGCAGTACAAGAGGAAAAATTAGAGCGTTCTCGGGCAACTAAAGAGATTAATAAAATCTTACCAGGCAGCTTAAATATTTTTTCTCGAAGAGATAATTTATTGTGGGAATCTAAAATAATTCGTATTGGTTGACGTAAAGCTTGTTCGCTGACCAATTCACCATCGAATTCAGGGCTTTCTAATAATTCTTGATAACGAACATTCAAACTCGGATCATCAGCAAATACAGTACCATTACCAGTCAAAATAGCACTTTGCTGTGCTCGAAAGTACTGCACGTCAACACGAGATGCTTTACCAGTGATCCATTGGCTTAAACCATTTTTAAGTGCTGTTTTACCATCTAAACTAGCTGCCATTTTAACCGTGACTCGTGGGCGTTTAAATTTCATTCGCTTGATGAAACCTGGATTCAGTGCTTCTGCCTGCTCAGTTAACAATCCGACATCAACCTGTATTCCAGCTTCTTTTAAGATGGAGATACCGCGGCCAGCAACTTTAGGATTTGGATCGACCATGGCCACCACGACTCGACTTACTCCCGCTTTCACTAAAGCAAGTGCGCAGGGAGGTGTTCTACCGAAGTGCGAGCAAGGTTCTAAGGTCACGTAGCATGTTGCATTGGTTGCTTGGTGCCTAGCAATCGCCAAGGCATTGACTTCAGCATGCCCAAATCCTGCTTTTTGATGAAACCCTTCACCAACAACCTTACCTTCATTAACAATAACACAGCCAACGTTAGGGTTAGGAGATGTAGTGAAACGCCCTTTTTTCGCAAGTTCAATGGCGCGTAACATCTGTTTTGTATCGAACTCAGTAAATTGCATGTAATGGGTACTTTTAATCAAATATAAATTGTATTTTGTTTACGATCGTTATTGTTTGCTTCGTGGTTATTTACCTAATTTAGCGATCTCTTCACCAAACTCTTTCACATCTTCAAATGCTCGATAAACAGAAGCAAAACGAATGTACGCAACTTTGTCTAAGCCCTTAAGCAAATCCATCACCAATTCGCCCACCATTTTTGAAGGCACTTCTCTTTCACCGGTTGCACGTAAGGTAGATTTTAATTTGTTAACCGCACTTTCAACAGCTTCAATACTAACGGGGCGTTTTTCTAATGCGGTGTTAATACCCACCAATAACTTTTCTTCATTAAATGGTTCGCGGCTTCCATCTGATTTAATTAAACGAGGCATAATTAATTCAGCGAGTTCAAAGGTTGTAAATCGCTCATTACACTCATTACATAATCGTCGACGACGAACTTGAGATCCTTCAGAAACAAGTCGGGAGTCAATAACTTTAGTATCTTGTGCATTGCAAAAAGGACAAAACATAGTGTATTTCTCTGTTCAATAACCGTTTAAAAATGTATCAACTTTTATTCGCATTAAAGATAAATGCTTTAAATAAGCGATAGTAATAAAACAAGATCAAGGGCTAAAATAGGCGAGTAATTTAACATAAATTCAACCTTAATTGGCACTTTATCAGTTAAATTTAACGTTAAACTTTAATTTAAATTTACAAATCATAGTAAGTAAGTTGTTATATTCATTATGCTAGACTAAGAAATGATAATTAACGCTCATAATATTAATACCAATTGTAGT
>JAOFNL010000148.1 GCA_028041985.1 Psychromonas sp.
AGACGTTGCCGACGAAGTTTGAAGCTCTACATAGAATAGACGTTGGTTGAACTTGACCATAAACGTGTGCGCTCCTATGTTTATGTCAATGTTTGTATAAGGTGAAAAATAAATCATTTCTTTCACTCTTATTAAAAAATTGAGTGGAAATTATAAAAAGGAAGAAACCATTGTGAGTGCAAAAATAAAGTTATTAAGTTATATCGGAGTTTTATTCGTTGTTTCAATACTTATTGTTACTACTGTTAGTTATTCTAATTTTAAATCTGCTTCAATAGAAAATTCTAGGGAAAGGTTGGAGCTCGAGTCTATTTTAATTGCTAATGCGTTAGAGCAAAGAATGCAACGTTATTTCGATAGTTTAAATCTAATCGCAAGGGATTTACCAATTGAATTAGGTAGCAAAATAGACGTAGAAGGTACGACTAAAATACTGGCAAACATTACAGAGGAACTCAAAGTATTAGGCGCTCATGTCGGCATAGAAAATGGAGATTCTTTTAGTGTTAAAGGGCAGATCCCTAATTTTGATGCTAGAGAAAAAAAGCGAGATTGGTTTTTGCGAATTTTTGATGGTGAAAAAAATATTATCACGACGCCCTATATTAATGCTCAAAATGAATTGGTGACAGCTGTCGGTGTGCCAATAATGAGAAATAATAAAATAGCAGGTACGGTAAAAGTTAATTTAGATGTCAATAGTATAAGTCGTTTTGCAACTAGCTTATCGGCTAAAAATCAGATGTATATTACTCGCCCAGATGGTTTTGTTATAGGTGCAAATAACCCAGAAGATATTGGTCAAAATTTATTTGAATTACAGCCTTCCTACAAAGCCTTTTT
Source organism: Psychromonas sp. (assembly GCA_028041985.1). Lineage (GTDB taxonomy): Bacteria > Pseudomonadota > Gammaproteobacteria > Enterobacterales > Psychromonadaceae > Psychromonas. Next base: position 844 of record JAOFNL010000148.1, read on the forward strand.
AAAATCAAATAAAGGGCAAAATTTTTATGAATTTGAAGGTGAAGAGTATTTTGTTGTACATGCAACAAGTCCGTCTGCTGGTTGGACTGTTTGGTCATGGGATAAGACAAGTAATATTAATGCACCTTCAGATAATGCTTTTATAGTAAGTTGCTTACTGGCCGTTGTTTTGATTTTAATTGCATTAAGTCTGATCTATTTTGCGGTCATTAAATTAATGTATATTCCTATTGGTGGAGAGCCAAAAGAGATTGAAGACCTAATAAAGCGTATTGCTAGTGGAGACTTAACTGTAAAAGTATCTAACACAGGAAAAGAGACTGGAATTTATGCCGCAATGATATCGATGATACACAGTCTAAGAGGCATTGTTGGCAATATAAATAATATTACCACTGAGCTTAAATCATCATCCGATAGTTTAGCCGTGGCGGCGACTAATACTAATCAAAGCTCTGAAAAACAAATGGTTCAATTGGAGCAAACAGCTACTGCGATGAATGAAATGTCTATGACGGTGGAAGAAGTGGCTCGTAATGCTTCTCAAGCCTCTTCTGCAGCAAAAGAAGCCAATCAATCTTCTGGATTGGGAATGCAAGTCGTAGGAGAAATGAACAGTGACATTATTACGCTTGTTACTGGCATTGAAAAAGTGATGGAAGTAACCAGTCGACTTGAAAATGAAACTCAGAGTATTGGTAGTATTTTGGAGGTTATTAATAGTATTTCAGAGCAAACTAATCTGCTAGCACTAAATGCGGCCATCGAGGCTGCGAGAGCTGGGGAGCATGGTCGAGGTTTTGCTGTGGTAGCAGATGAAGTTCGTAATTTAGCGAATCGTACCAAAGAAAGTACTCATGAAATTCAACAGATGATTAATAATCTTCAAGGTGAAGCTCAAAAATCAGTTCAACTTATGAATACTAATATGAGTGATGCTAAGAAAACGGCTGAAAAATCTGATGATGCGACCCAAGCGTTGCAATCAATTCAAGACGCGATAATTAGGATTCAAGATTTGAATGTTCAGATTGCTACAGCAGCAGAAGAGCAAACTCATGTAGCAACAGAAATAAACGTCAATGTAGTGGAAATTAATGATCTCGCTAAGGTCACTTACGAAAGCTCTGATAGTAATAAAAATATGGCTTCAAACTTAACAAACCTAGCGATTACTTTAGATAAATCCGTCGATGTATTTAAGCTCCAGTAAAAATAAAATTTCATAAATTTAGGCTTTTAGCGATATAACCATTCATTTTTAATGAATGGTTATTTTGTTTTATCATATTGGAATAACTAGATTGTTTAAAAAGAGTATTAACGGTCAAAAGTTCTGAGCTTACGTAGCCGAATGAGTAGCTTGAGATGTTAATAAAAGTAGTCAAATACTACCAAACAAGCACGAATAGGCTAAGTCTATTGTTTTCTTTGGGGGAATTAGCTATAAAATGGCTATTTATTCTGTCATAAGTAAGTGATTACATTGAAAACAACTTCTTCACATAAACCTCGCCCAATGGTTGACCTTGTTGTCAGCGTTATTATTCCCTCATTCATCTTAATGAAATTAAGTGGTGAAAATGATTTAGGCATAAGTGGTGGCTTAATTGCGGCCCTTGCTTTTCCTATTAGCTGGGGGCTTTTTGAGTTAATCAAATATAGAAAATTTAACTTTATCGCTTTGCTCGGCTTATTCAGTGTTTTGCTGACTGGTGGTATCGGTTTATTTGAATTAGATAATGAATGGTTAGCTATTAAAGAAGCTGGTATTCCTGCTGTCATTGGTATTGCTGTTTTAGTGTCTACTTTTACACCTTATCCATTAGTCAGAGCCTTACTTTTTAATCCCGATGTTATGGATGTTGAAAAGATTAAACAAAAGTTAGAGGAGCATAATAGTACTGCAGCATTTGAAAAACGGTTATTAAAAGCAACTTATCTTGTTGCTTGTTCTTTTGCTTTTTCTGCTGTGATGAATTACATCTTGGCTAAGTGGTTAGTGACTAGCCCTGCTGGAACGACGGAATTTAATGAGCAATTGGGGGAGTTAACGCTATATAGCTATCCCATGATTGCATTACCCTCTATGTTGATGTTATTTGGTGTGTTTTATTATTTGTGGTGTGCTATTCGAGATTTAACAGGACTAAAATTAGAAGAAGTAATGGCAACGAAAAAATAAATAGCTTGCATTGGTTCGCTGAGCTGACTGAAAGCGAAGCGAACCTTATTTCCTTATTTTACTCTTCTTTTCTAAACCCCTTCATTTTGATATCTGTCTAAGCGGTTCTGGAGTGTTCTTCTGAATGGCTGAAACTTTAATAGTTCATCAAATAAAATAATGCCAAACACAATATACAGTGGTGCCTCAAGATAAACCATTAAAGCGCATAAGGGTAAGGAAATTATCCATTGTGTAATGATATTGACTCGAACAATTAAATAGCTATCTCCCATTGCTCGGATCATGTTGCCACAAAACATATTGTTGGTGCGTATTAGGGGGAGAATAATATAAATAGGCGCAATGATGGCTAATGCATCAACGGTTTCACTGGATAAATTAGAATATAAGTCTGGCGCTAATTTACTGAATATATAAAAAATGAGCATTAAAAATAAAGCGATAATACGAGTTACTATAAATGATTGATTCACAAAGGAAGGGATCGATTTCTGCTCATTTTTACCAATATATTGACTTACGATTATGGTACTTGCCTGAGCCCAAGTGTTGGCAAACATAGACACTATTTTTATCCAAGGTAATACCAATGTAATTGCTGCATAAGATGCGATTGGGAGTTGTGCGAATATCACTTGAAACAAAAGCAAACCTGTTAATAACACCATAAAGTTAGCAACAATTGGCACCACTTCTTGTATATGAGCAATAATAGATGCTTTGTTTAAAATGTGGAAACCTGTAATTAGTCCTTGTAATTTAGCTTCATTGAAACGATAGGCTAAATAAGCAAAGCGAATGATGCTAGCAATGACACTTCCCCAAGCTGCACCCGCTAAACCGAGTTCTGGTGCTCCCCAAAGTCCATTAATTAATATAAAGCTACAGATAATATTAATCGGAATTTCGATCATGAATCCGTAGAGTGGAATACGGGTTTTTTTAGTGGAGTTAAAGTAAACCACAATGACCTGTGAAGCCGATGAAAAAAGTAGTAATAAAAGTGATATTTGAACATAACTATTAGCTTCCGATGCAACTAAGGCATCATGTGTGATGAGGTCAATGATCGGTGTGCTAAGTAATAATAAAGTCAGCAGAGCAAGTAATGAAAAGCCAAGATTTGTTGCCCAGGCTGATGCCATGACTAATCCAATATTTTTTTTGTTACCTGCTCCTACCGACCTTGAAAGTACTAATTGAGTCCCATTGGCAATAGCGAACTGGATACCGATAATAAAGGTTACGATTGCACCTGCGATACCAAAAGCAGCTACCTGTGTGTCTCCTAGAGAGGCAATTAAAATCAAATCAATAATCGTGACAGATTGCATTAAAATTGCATTGCATGTCATTGGCCATGCAATGGAAGCATTATGTAGGAGGTCTTTTTTGGAGAAGTTCTTAAACAGTTGCATTATTATTCTTAGAAAAAGGTTAAGTATAGTTTTTGGTTAAATAGTGCCTAGGTAGATCTAACAACTAAGTTGATACCCTAAGAAGATAAATACAATGATAGCATTATCATTTTCTTATACTTATAGCAGTTTATTATAGAAGCTTCATATCAACCGTGAAGCGACTAACAAACTGATTTAATAAGTAAGCGCTTAGTTACTTTATCTATCTCCTAAAGAACTCATTTTTTATTTGAGTGTTTATTTACAAGCATTCATTTTAAATACAAATTTTAATCCACTTCTACTTCAGACTTAATATTAATAACCTACACGACCAGGGCAAAA
>JAOFNL010000015.1 GCA_028041985.1 Psychromonas sp.
TATGCCTCGAATTGAATCGTTTTCTCTGCGTAAAACTTAGATCACATACTTAATACAATTGGTATTACCGCTTATTTTTTATAAACACTTTTACCCATTACAAATGTTTCACTGATACATCTGTCATCGCCTAACATCATTAATGTGAATAATCTTTCTTCTAAATCATTGCTCTGTTGTAATCTAAATTCGAGAAAGGGCGTTGGGGAGTTATCTAATACGATGAAATCAGCTTCACATCCAGGCATAAAGTTACCAATTGTACCTTCTAAATCCAATGCTTTCGCACCTGCTAGCGTAGATAGATACAAGCCTTTAAATGCTGAAAGCGAGTTATCTTGTAATTGCTGCATTTTGTAAGCTTCATTAAAAGTTTGGAATAATGAGAAGCTGGTGCCAGCACCTACGTCTGTCCCCATCGCAACAGTCACATCATGCTCTTCACAGGCTTTTAGATTAAATAAGCCTGAGCCAATAAATAGGTTAGAAGTCGGGCAGTGTGAAATGGCGGCTTGGTTGTCTGCTAAGCTTTTATACTCTCTATCTGATAAGTAAAGACCGTGAGCGAAAACGGCACGTTTTTTCACTAAGCCTGCATCTTCATAAACACTTAAGTAATCTTCATTTTCTTCAAATAAGCTTTTTACCCATTCACATTCATCTGTATTCTCAGAAAGGTGCGTGTGTAAATAAACATCAGGATATTCTTTGAGTAATTCACCACAGTTATCAAGTTGTTGTTTGGTTGAAGTTGGTGCAAAACGGGGCGTCACAGCATAGCTTAAACGATCCACTCCATGCCATTTTTCAATCAATGCTTTACTCTCTTGATAACCACTTTCTGCTGTATCTGACAGTGTTTCAGGGCAGTTTCTATCCATCATCACTTTGCCGGCGATCATACGTAAGTTACGCTTTTGCGCTTCAGTAAAGAAAGCATCCACAGATTGTGGGTGAACCGTACCAAACACGAGCGCGGTAGTGGTGCCGTTGCGTAATAATTCATCAATGAAAATATTAGCTACGATTTCAGCATATTCACTGTCTTTGAATTTCTGTTCGGCAGGAAAAGCATGTTTCTCTAACCATGTTAATAATTGCTCACCATAAGCACCTATCATTTCAGTTTGTGGAAAATGAATATGCGTATCGATTAATCCTGGCAGAATTAATTGCCCGGTAAAATCTTTTATTTCAATTTCTGAGTGGCCTAATAAGGTTTTGTATTTGCTTTGAAGCGTTTCTTTATCACCCGCTTCTAGCACTTTTCCATCTTGAATTAATAAGGCTCCAGGTGAGAAATATCGGTGAGCTTGTGCACCAAGTTTATTTGGATCGCCAATGAAGTCTAAAACATCCCCGAATACTAAAACCATTTTTTGTACTTTTTTCATTTTTAACACCTTATATATTAACCTGCAGCTTTTGTTTCTACCGTGCTTAAATGAATTAAGTTATTGGTTAGTGATTGCCATTGCGCACCTTGATGATTCGCTTGTTTAGGTTGTTTGCTTTGGTAAAGTTCGACAAGTTGTCCTGAGATTGAAACCGCGACTTCCATCGGTAATTTTCCGGAGACCTCTTTTAATCCAACGGGGCAAATCATTTGCTCAATTTGCTGCTCTGAAAACCCACGTTGCGATAAACGATATTGGAATCGTTTGGCTTTAGTGTCAGAGCCGATAACACCTAGCCATATTGCATCGTCACGTTTCATAATTGATTGGCAAAGGTCAAAATCTAGCTGGTGGTTATGCGTTAAAATTAAAAATGCATTGCCTTTTTTTGCTGATTTTACTTGGTCGACAGGATGCTCATCGACAATTTTTTGAACATTGCTTGGTACTTGAGCTGGGAAAAGATCCGCACGGCTATCAATCCAACGAATGTGAAGGGGCAATTGCGCTAGAATAGTGATTAAAGCTTGTGCCACATGACCTGCACCGTAAATATCTAAATGCATTTTATCATTGACGAATACTTCAAATAACACCACCACGGTTCCCCCGCAACACTGTCCTAAACTGGCTCCTAGTTGAAAATTCTCAACAGCTTGGCAAGACAGTCCTTCCTTCAGTCGGTCTCGTGCATGTTCAATAGCTTTAAATTCTAAATGACCACCACCAATAGTTGCATAAATATTATCTTGGCTAATCACCATCTTAGTGCCAACAGCTCGTGGCGTAGAGCCTGAGGTTCCTAATACTGTTACGATGACATAATTACTACCCTTGACTTCCAATTCATTGACAGCCTGTAACCAATTATGAGCATGTAATCCTTGAGCAGAATTATTTAGCATGCTGTTCTCCTTTATTTTTATTCTGTTGCTGCCATTGCTGTGCAACTTGTACTGCATTTAAAATACACTCTGCTGTTGCTGGCGTATTTAAGCTTGGTGCATATTGATAGTCAGTAATACTGGCAATAGCATGACGGATTGCACTCCATGCGCTGATCCCTAACATAAAGGGCGGTTCACCAACGGCTTTAGATTTAAACACGGTCGTTGCAGGGTTTTGTGAATCATAGAGTGTGACGTTAAATTCAGCAGGAGTATCACCAATTGCTGGAATCTTGTAAGTGGCTGGTGCGTTACTCGCTAGTTCACCTTTATCATTCCAACGTAAATCTTCAGTGGTTAACCAGCCCATGCCTTGAATGAATGCGCCTTCGATTTGACCAATATCTAATGCAGGGTTAATTGAGTTGCCCACATCATGAAGAATATCAACACGGGTTAGCGTATTTTCACCAGTTAAAATGTCGACTTCTACTTCGCTTAATGCAATACCGTGAGAGTAATAGAAGAAAGGGCGGCCTTCAGCTTTTTTTCGGTCATAATAGATTTCAGGTGTTGCATAAAAGCCAGTTGCAGATAATGAAATACGATTGAGGTAAGCCAATTGAATCAATTCATAAAATCTGATTGAGCCTTTATCGTGAATTAACTGATTATCAACAAATTGAATGCTTGCTTTGCTCACTGCAAAATGTTCAGCAACAAATTCTATTAACCTTTCTTTAATAATATTTGCTGCATTTAGCGCGGCCATACCATTTAAGTCAGTACCACTTGAAGCGGCTGTTGGTGACGTATTAGGAACCTTATCAGTACGTGTCGCATTAACTAAAATATGATTCATATCGATGGATAAAGCCTGCGCGACAATTTGCGCAATTTTAGTATTTAAGCCTTGCCCCATTTCAGTGCCGCCATGATTCACGTGCACACTGCCATCCGAATAGATAACCAGTAGCGCACCGGCTTGATTCAAATGCTGAACAGTAAATGATATTCCAAATTTGACAGGAGTCAGTGATAAGCCTTTCTTAATAATCGGCGAGGTTTTATTAAAGGTTTTAATCGCTTGCATGCGAGACCAATAATCACTTTCTTGTTCAACCTGTTCAATCATGTCTTTTAAAATGAACTGATCAATTTTTTGTTTATAAGGTGTTAAATCACGACCCGGCTTATATAAGTTGAGTTTACGGATTTCTAATGGATCTTTACCAAGGTAGTAAGCAATATCATCAACAATCTGCTCTGCGATTATCATACCCTGTGGGCCACCAAAACCGCGGAATGCAGTGTTACTGACAGTGTTAGTTTTACAACGATTGCCGTTGATGTGTGCGTTGGGGTAATAGTATGCGTTGTCTGCGTGAAACAATGCTCGGTCAACAATCGCATCCGATAGATCCGGTGAATAACCGCAATAACCATTGACGTTAATATCTACACCTGAAATTAAACCGTCATCATCAAAACCCACTTGGTAAGTGTTATAAAACGGGTGACGTTTACCTGTGCTTTTAAAATCATCAGCACGCGCTAAACGTATTTTTACTTTTTTGCCTGTATGGTATGCCGCTATTGCAGCTAAACATGCCCATGGTGCTGCTTGTGTTTCTTTACCACCAAAGCCACCACCCATTCGGCGCATTTCTACAGTGACATAATTAAAAGGTTGGTTTAATACTTTGGCGACTAAATGCTGAACTTCACTTGGATGTTGGCTAGAGCTTTCAATGAACATACCACCGTCTTCAGTGGGTGAGGCAATACTGACTTGTCCTTCTAAATAAAAATGCTCTTGTCCACCCACAGTTAATTCACCATTAATTTGGTGTGTAGCATCAATGATCGCTTGTGTTGCATCACCTCTGTGTAATGCATGTGGTGGACGAACCCAATGTTTTTTTTCTATTGCTTCTTTAATATCAAGTACAGGCGTTGATGTTTCGTATTCAACTTTTACTTTTCGCGCTGCAATACGAGCGGTTTGATAATTGTTTGCTACGACTAATAATATAGGCTGGCTATGATATTCAATATGACCATCTGCTAATAAAATATCGCCTGAAAATACTGGCCCAATATCATTTTTACCTGGTATATCTTTAGCATTATAAATAGCAACAACCCCTGGCATTGCTAATGCGTCAACAGTATCGATTGATATTACTTTGCCCGTACTAATAGTCGATAAAACCGGATAAGCATGCAGGCTGTTTACATCTTCCGCTTTATCATCAATATAAAAAGCTTTGCCTGCGACTTGTTTAATAGCACTTTCATGTACAAAAGAGCGACCAATCGCATTACCAGCAGGTTTGTTGGGTTTGTCGGTTTCAAAGTGCCGCATGACTGATCCTTGTCTGAATAATGGGGGCTGCATTAGTAATTTGAACATTAACGCTTTTGAATTGAGGTTTTTCTTGGCCTTGATACCAAATTCTAGAAAATAGGTTTTTACTCACTTGAATACGGTATTCAGAAGAGGCGCGTACATCGGATAATGGCTGAAAGTCGATTTCAATTTTTTCAGCTGCTAATTGTAAATTTTCTAAGCTGAATGCTTTGCTCTCTAGCATTCCTGCCACATTCGTAGCTAAAGCGGGTGTGGCTGCCATGCCGCCCATCGCACAACGTACTTGTTGCATTTGATCGTTATCATATTGATAAGCAAGCACTAGACAGACTGCTGAAATATCATCTTCAATGCGCTTTGATATTTTGTGACAACTTAATTTAAAAGTTGCTGTTCGTTTCGGTATATGAATGGCAACAATCACTTCATCTTTTGCTAATTGTGTTTTGCGATAATCGATAAAAAATTCAGCTAAATCGATCATGCGTTTTCCGCTTGTACTGTGGAGTTCAAGGGTTGCATTCAATGCAATTAATAGGGGAGCTGGGTCACCGATTGGTGAAGCATTGGCAATACTACCTCCCAATGAACCTGCGTTTCTTACTTGGAGTGAACCTAAACGTTCAAACAGTTCGTGCGCTTCAGGGTAAACGTCACAAAAACATGTAATAAATTCGCTATAAGGTAATGCTGCACCAATATGCAAGCCTGATTGATCACTTGTAAACTGCATTAATTCAGGGCAGTAGCGCACTGAAATAAGTTGATCTTGGTAACTGAGTCGTTGGCTAAATTCGACGGATAAATCCGTTGCACCGGCCACAAATTGTGCTTGAGGATGAGCTGCTTTTAATTCGCATAGTTGCGCTAAATTTTGTGGTAAGTAGAAATGCTGATCGCCATTTTCAATCAAAGGAATGCTATTTGCCTCTAAAGCACTTTGAAGCGACTCAGTTAAAACTTTAACTTGTTGAGTAAAACGATGATCTTCGTGAGCAATGTTTTTTGCTGGCTCATTGTCATAACTAAAACATTTTTCTGCTGCTTTTAAAATAGGTTCATAACCGGTACAGCGACATAGGTTCCCACCTAACGCTTGGATCACAGTCTTTCTTCCTGGATAAGTTGTGTGGTTCATATAGAGCACAAACAAACTCATAATAAATCCGGGTGTACAAAATCCACATTGCGAACCATGACATTCAACCATTGCTCTTTGCACTGGATGTAAATCTTCGACATCGGGATTCATTTTTGATGTTAAGGCTTCAATAGTAATGAGATGTTTGCCATGTAAGTTACCTAATAGGCTTAAACAAGCATTTACGCTTTTGTAATGCCATTTCCCTTCGATTAAATCGCCTACTACAACTGTGCATGCACCACAGTCTCCTGATGCACATCCCTCTTTGCTGCCCACTTTCCCCATTTTGGTGCGCAACCAGTCTAAAACGCTCAAACTTGGCGCAAATGACTTCAATTCAATCATTTCATCGTTCAGTAAAAATTGAATCACATATACCTCTCTTTATTGCCGAAGCCTTTGTTTATAGTCTTCAGGCTTACTTTTTATGAAATGTTTTAACTGTATTGACCAATTGGTCAGTTTATTGCTTGCATACTATGTACCAATCTTTATTTGGCATAGAAAGTGCCTGTTTAAAATGGTGGTTGATTGAGATTTTTGGATGAGATAAAGCAATATTAAATAACATTTAATATTAATTTTAAAAAATATAAGGGAATAAAGTATGAATAATATCTTTAAAATGTTGTGTTTAACTTTTGGTTTGTTCTTTTCAGTATTAAGTCATGCCGAAGAACCTCTAAAAATAGGTTTTGTTTACGTGAGCTCTACAGGAGAAGCGGGTTGGACATATACTCATGACCAAGCGCGTTTAAACCTAGAAAAAGTATATGGCGATAAAATCAAAACGACTTTTATCGAAAATGTTGCTGAAGGTCCTGATGCTGAACGTGTTATTACACAACTTGCACAAAGTGGTCATAAATTAATTTTCACAACATCATTTGGTTATATGAACCCGACGTTAAAAGTAGCTAAGCGTTTCCCAGATGTTAAGTTTGAACATGCGACAGGTTATAAGCGTTCTAAAAATGTTGGGACCTATTTTGACCGAATCTACGAAGCAAGATACCTAACAGGTGTGGTTGCGGGTTATATGACAAAGACTAATGTACTGGGTTACATTGGTGCATTCCCAATTCCTGAAGTAGTACGTGGCATTAATGCGTTCACGTTAGGTGCGCGTTCAGTTAACCCTGATGTAAAAGTGAAAGTTGTTTGGGTAAATACTTGGTTTGACCCTGCAAAAGAGCGTGAAGCAGCAAATAGCCTTATTGATCAAAAATCAGATGTGCTTACTTTCCATACTGATTCTCCAGCTGCTGTACAAGCTGCTGAAAATGCAGGCATTTATGCTGTTGCTTACCATTCTGATATGAGTGAGTACGGACCTACAGCACAACTAACAGCAGCAATACACAGTTGGGATGATTTTTACGTTGAACGTGTAAAAGCGGTAATGGATGGTACTTGGAAGTCTGAAAATGTGTGGAAAGGTATTGGTGCGGGTATGACTAAAGTGGCACCTTTTAACAAAGCTGTACCGAAAAACGTAGCTGATGAAGTGACCGCGCTTTCTGATCAAATTGTAGCTGGTAAATTCCATCCGTTTACAGGTCCAATTAAGGATCAATCAGGAAAATTAATTCTGAAATCAGGTGAAGTGATGAAAGATGAAGCCTTATTAGGTATGGATTATTACGTTGAAGGTGTTGACGGTAAATTAAAATAAAACCGTTTAATCATTAACTGAAGATTATTGGAGGTGTAGTTTAATACTAACCTCCTTCATCGCTTGTTCTCAGAGCTGTTAACTTGAAAACCAACGCTGCGTTGCAACCTTCGATAAGGACAGCCATTGTCATTATGTGCACCTTGATTTGGAGTCCAGCTAACGATTGAACAAAGCACCTCGAACGATAAAGGGTATATAACGTATTGCTAAGTCTCTGTACTAATAAAGTGTATTGAATAGATATTTAGCAATAGGTTATTAATGAAAGAGTAAAGGAAGTCATACATGGTTCAAGACAATCCACGTGATTATATTGGTTATGGTAGAGATAATGTGCCCGATGCAAATTGGCCAAATAAAGCAAAAATCGCCGTTCAATTTGTATTAAATTATGAAGAAGGTGGTGAAAATTGTGTATTGCATGGTGATACACACTCAGAAACCTTTTTATCTGAAATGTCTGGTGCGGAGGCTTATGCCGATCGTCATATGAGTATGGAGTCGTTATACGAATATGGTTCTCGCGCAGGTGTTTGGCGAGTATTAAACGAATTTAAAAAGCGAGAGTTACCATTGACTGTATTTGCTGTAGCCACTGCATTGCAACGTAACCCTGAAGTGACTCAAGCTATCATTGCAGATGGTCATGAGATTGCTTGCCATGGTTTGAAGTGGGTCTCCTATCAAAACACGCCGATACAAGAAGAGCGTGATGATATGGAAAAAGCATTAAAAATCATGGCCGAGTTAACTGGGAAAATGCCAATGGGCTGGTATACCGGACGAGATTCGCCTCATACTCGTGCATTAGTCGCTGAGCATCCAGAACTTGGATACGACTCAGATTATTACGGTGATGACCTACCTTTTTGGGTGCAGGTTACTGATGTTGCTCAAGAGCAAAAAACACGACCACATTTAGTGATCCCTTATACCTTAGATAATAACGATATGCGCTTTTCCTCACCTTTTGGATTTAGTCATGGTGATGAGTTTTTTAATTATTTAAAAGATAATTTTGATTGTCTTTATGCAGAGGGAAGTACCAAACCTAAGATGATGTCAATTGGATTACATTGTCGCATTATCGGTAAACCAAGCCGCTTTATGGCGCTGAAAAAATTCCTAGATTATGTGCAATCATTTGATGATGTTTGGATAACTAAACGTGAAGATATTGCAAAGCATTGGATAAAAGAACATCCCTACAAAAGCTAGACACATTAAAAATAATGTAGATGTTTCTTGATGCTTGTTTTTTAAAAATAAAAATAATAAAAGAAAATTAAGTACCTCAATTTTATTAAAAGTAAGTGAAATTATATGAATATAATCAGTAAATTAAAGAAAGAATGGTTTTTAGTTGGTATGGTTGTCGCCATTATTTTAGCAATATTAACACCGAGTGTTGGTCGTTCTGGTGGTTGGATCCATCTTGACTTGTTAACTGGGATCGGGGTGGCGTTGGTGTTCTTTTTACATGGTTTAGGTTTGTCACCTAAAAAGATTAAAGAAGGGGTGAGTAACTGGCGTTTACATATTTATATTCAGCTAGCGACTTTTGTATTTTACCCTTTAATTTGGGTGATCTTTGGTGAAACTTTCTTAGCTTACATGCCCGCTGCATTAGCCTTTGGTTTTTGTTACTTATTTGCTTTACCAAGTACGATTTCATCATCAGTTGCTATGACAAGTGTCGGTAAAGGTAATGTGCCTGCGGCTATTTTTAATGCTTCGCTCTCGAGTATTTTAGGTATTTTTATTACACCATTGTTAATTCAACTGTTCATGGGGTTTGAAGGGGCTGAACTTGATTTAATGGCGTCTGTTATTTCGATTGCAAAATTGCTGTTATTGCCAATGATTTTAGGGCAGTTAGCGAGACCTTACCTATTAACCTTCACTGAAAAACACAAATCAGTGGTTAATAAAGTCGATAAATATGTCATTTTACTGATTGTTTATAATGCTTTTTCTGACTCTGTTTCAAATGGTATTTGGGCTGAATTTTCAATCGAATTGTTAGCTATTTCTTTTGTACTTTGTTTATTCATTTTGTTAGTGATGGTACACGGTATTCAGTGGGGAGCTCGTCGCTGTGGTTTTGACTTAGCAGAGGAAGTTACCGCTGTTTTCTGTGGTACTAAAAAAACACTTGCTGCCGGTATTCCTATGGCTAAGGTGATTTTTGTAGGTGATCCAAGATTGGGCATGCTGCTATTACCTATTATGCTTTACCACCCCATCCAACTTTTCTATTGCGCGATGTTGGCGAATCGTTACGTAAAACAAAAAGAAGATAACGAAAAATTAGTCATTAATGGTAAATAAGGCGTAAAGATATGAATGAATTAGTATCGTTAGATAAACGCATTTATTGCGAGCAAGGACCACATTCATTAGTACTTATTAAAGATGGAGAGTTGTCGGGTTATTCTTTTGTATTTAAAGATTTATTTGATGTTGCAGGATATAAAACAGGGGCGGGTAACCCTACTTGGTTACAAACTCATGATGTCGTGGTGAATACTTCACCTGTTATTGAGGCATTATTAAAAAATGGTGCCTATTGTGTTGGTCGAGTTCAAACCGATGAGTTAGCTTATAGTTTAAATGGGCAAAATATCCATTATGGGACGCCTGTTAATCCTATTTCCCCAAATTGTTTACCGGGTGGTTCTTCCAGTGGAAGTGCAGTCGCGGTTGCCAATAAAGATGCAGACTTTTCTATCGGAACAGATACCGGAGGATCGGTGCGTGTTCCTGCAAGTTACTGTGGTTTATATGGTTTAAGACCCACTTTAAATAAATTTGAACTTAAGCATTGTTTTCAATTAGCAAAGAGCTTTGATACTGCGGGGATTTTTACTCGTGATATTTTGTTAATGGAGAAAGTGTTTAATACGCTTAATAAAACTGAGGTTAACGGTTCCGTAGCGAAAAGCCTTTACCTTGATAAAAGTTTGGCTAAACACCTTAGCCCTCCCCGTTTAAATCGCTTAAAGGTTTGTTGCAAAGCTGCTGGCCTTGATTTATTAGAAAGTGATTTTCTTGCTGAAAATGGACTTAATCTGGATGTGTTAAGTTTATTGTTCCGCACCATTCAAGGTTATGAAATTATCCAAGAACATGATCAATGGTTAACCGAACACGGGCACACTTTAGATCCAAATATTTATTTACGCGTATTATGGTCACGAGATATTACCAGTGAGCAGTATTATCAAGCGAAACAAAATCAAGCCCACTTTCATAAACAGCTATGTAAAATATTCAAGCAACAAGAGGGTTTATGGTTAGTGCCAACGACCCCCTCGGGCCCTCCAAGTTTGACTTTAGCTGGCGATGAATTGGATCAATATCGTTCTAACTTAATGGGCTTAACCAGTATTGCGGGTTTGAGTGGTTTTCCACAATTACATCTTCCTATGTCTGATTTGGAAGAAGGCCCTTGTGGTATCTCTTTATTAGGTTTAGCGGACTCCGAAAGTGACCTATTTGCTACTGCAAAATACTTAATTAAGTGTGGCTTATTATGAATATAAATATGAAAACAGCCATCAAATCGCAAACCGCATTTACTTCATCGCACCACAAAGCAACACAAGCAGGTCAATCCGTATTAGATGCTGGTGGAACGGCAAGTGAAGCGATGGTTGCTGCGGCAGCTATGATTGCAGTGCAATATCCGCATATGAACAGTATTGGTGGCGATGGATTTTGGTTGATTTGTGAAGCTGGTAAAAAGCCTGTGGCTATTGATGCTTGCGGATCTGCAAGCCTATCGATTGATGTTGATGCTTATCGCGCTAAAAGCTCAATGCTACCTGAAAGTGGCGGTGAATCGGCTATTACCATGGCTGGAACCATTTCTGGTTGGGAAAAAGCATTACAGTTAAATGGTGGTGATTTTGATTTAATTGAATTATTACAACCTGCGATTGATGCTGCTGAGCAAGGCATTGAAGTAACGCAAAGCTTAGTGAATGCCAGTGAAAAAACATTACAGCGTTTACAGTCATCTAAAGCTTTTGCCGAGCTTTATTTACCTAATTCAAGCACTTTAAAAGTGGGCGATAAAGTCGTTAATACTGCCTTAGCTTCTACGTTTAAGCGCTTAGCGGAAGTTGGCTTAGATGATTTTTATCGTGGTGAAATTGCACAACAAGCAGCAAAAGAATTAGCGGAAGCGGGTAGCCCAATTACTTTAGCAGATTTTCATACACATCAAGCAAAAGTGGTTGAGCCATTAACCGTTTCAATTTCAAAAGGGCAGCTTTATAACCTTGGTGCGCCGACTCAAGGATTAGCGTCATTATTGATTTTAGCGATTTATGATCAATTAGTTGAGCAAGCTGAAAGTGAGCTTGAGCATATGCATTTATTGGTGGAAGCAACCAAGCAAGCCTTTATTATACGTGATCAATTGATCACTGATGAAGCGTATTTAAAACAACCTTTACAAGATTGTTTGAGCGATGAAAACATTCAGCAATGTGTGAATAATATTACATTAGATAAAGCGTTACCTTGGCCACATCAAGCTAAAGTTGGTGATACTGTTTGGATGGGGGCGACGGATCAATATGGCACCATGGTGAGTTTTATTCAAAGTATTTACTGGGAATTTGGTTCAGGTGTTGTCTTACCAAGTACTGGGATTTTATGGAACATACGTGGACAAAGTTTCAACCTTGATGCGAACCATCATAATGTATTAGCGCCAGGTAAAAAACCATTTCATACGCTTAACCCTGCTTATGCAGAATGTCAGGATGGGCGTCGTATAGTCTACGGCACCATGGGCGGAGAAGGACAACCGCAAACTCAAGCGTGTTTATTCAGTCGCTATTTATATCAAGGCGATAGTTTAAAAGAAGCGGTTGCTAAACCACGTTGGTTATTAGGACGAACGTGGGGCGACACAACTAATAATTTACGTTTAGAAAAAAGCCTTTATGAGCAAAGTGCAAAACAACTTATTGAGCTTGGGCATGACGTAACTTTTGTAGAAGATAATAACGAATTAATGGGGCACGCTGGTGCAATTGTGCTTGATCAACAAGGCAAAATATCAGCAACCAGTGATCCCCGTAGTGACGGTAGTAGTTTAATTGGAGATTTTTTATGAGCAGTACTAACCTTTTCGAAACCCTTAATCCTCCACAGCGTTTATTAATGGGACCGGGACCAATCAATGCATACCCGCGTGTACATCAAGCCATTTCAGCATCATTAATTGGTCAGTATGATCCGGTGATGACGGGTTATATGAATCAAGTTCAATCATTGTATCGAGGTGTATTTGAAACTAATAACCAGCAAACATTACTAGTAAACGGTACTGCGCGTTCTGGTATTGAAGCTGTGTTGGTGTCGATTTTAAAACCGGGTGATAAAGTATTAGTACCTGTGATGGGGCGTTTTGGTCATTTACTTTGTGAGATTGTTCAGCGTGTTGGTGGCGTCGTAAAAACCATTGATGTTGAATGGGGAAAAGTCTGTACGCCAGAGCAAGTAGAAGAAGCGATTAAAACATTCCAGCCAAAATTATTAGCAACAGTACAAGGTGACACCTCAACCACCATGAATCAACCTCTCAAAGAGATTGGTGAGATTTGTAAGCGTAATGACATTCTCTTTTATTGTGATGCAACGGCATCGATTGCAGGTAATGAATTAAAAGCGGATGAATGGCATCTTGATGCAGTTTCTGTTGGTTTACAAAAATGTTTAGGCGGCCCATCGGGCAGTGCGCCTATTACGTTAAGCGACCGTTGTGCTGAAGTGATTAATCGCCGTAAGCATATTGAAGCAGGTATTCGTGCCGACCATCATACTGCTGGTAAAGAAGCGATGATCCAATCTAACTATTTTGATTTAGCCATGATCATGGATTATTGGGGGCCTGAGCGTTTAAACCATCATACCGAATCTACAAGCATGCTATATGCAGCGCGTGAATGTGCGCGTTTATTCTTAGAAGAAGGTGCAGACAATGTTGTCGCTCGTCATAAACAAGCCGGTGATGCAATGGCGGCTGGCCTGAAAGCGATGGGATTAACGTTATTTGGAGACCAACAATTCAAGATGAATAATGTTGTGGGTGTTTATATTCCAGAAGGTTTGGATGGTGATAAATTACGCATGGAATTATTACATCGTTTCAGTATTGAAATCGGTACTTCATTTGGCCCACTGCATGGCAAAATTTGGCGTATTGGTACGATGGGTTATAACGCTCGCCAAGAATGTGTATTAACCACTTTAGTTTCATTAGAAGCGTTGTTATTAAAATATAAGGCGAAGATTAATCCAGGCCAAGCGGTATTAGCTGCGATGGCATATTACGCTAACTAATATGATTAATCCGTCTTAAATAGCAGAAGAAAGGGACTAAATGGCTTTGTCGAATATACAAAATAGCAATAACAAATCCGCTAAAAAAGTGATGCGGCAGTGCGACCAAATGGCTGAATTTACAGCCATGAAAGGAGGACTGTTGCGTGCATATTTAACGCCAGAACATAAACAAGCCCATAAACAGCTTGCCCTGTGGATGCAAGAAGCTGAGCTTGAAACTTGGCAAGATAGTGTGGGGAATCAGTGGGGGCGGAAGGTATCAAAAAATCCGACTTTACCTACGCTAATCATTGGTTCACATAGTGATACTGTGAGTAATGCAGGTAAATACGATGGCAATTTAGGCGTGCTAATTGGTCTAGAAGCGCTAAGTGTTTTAGCTGATGTTGATTTACCTTTTCATGTGGATGTGGTTGCATTTGCCGATGAAGAAGGCACGCGTTTTAATACCACGTTAATTGGTTCAAGTAGTGTTGCAGGTTGTTTTCAACAAGATTGGTTAGCGGTTAAAGACAAAGACCAAATTACTATGGGTGAAGCGTTAACACATTTTGGATTATCGCCAGATGAAGTAGGTCATGATGCGCGTACCAGACAAGATACGTTAGCCTATTTAGAAGTGCATATTGAGCAAGGGCCTGTTTTAGAAGAACGTGATTTAGCTGTCGGTGTCGTTACTGGTATTGCTGGTGCTAAACGTTATCAATTTACATTGCGTGGTATGGCAGGACACGCGGGAACTGTACCGAGTGATATGCGACAAGATGCACTTTGTGGCGCGGCTGAAATGATCTTAGCCATTGAAAGCTATGCGATGCAACATGATGTTGTAGCTACAGTGGGCAAGTGCGATGTGAAACCAAGCGCAGTGAATGTGATCCCCGGTGAAACCACTTTCACGTTGGACATTAGAAGCTTAAAACAAGATGTGTTGGAATCCAGTACGCTTGAGTTATTGGCTCAATTAGATGTTATTGCCAAACGCAGAAACTTAAGCATTGAAAACGAACAACTCTACAAAGCAAAAGCAGTACCTTGTGATATAACTTTACAGAAATTATGGGGGGAAGTGGTAGAAGCTGAAACAGGAAAAGCTGCTTTTTACCTTGCCAGTGGAGCTGGACATGATGCCATGGTAATGCCCAACATTACCGATATCGGCATGTTATTCGTACGCTGCGAAAAAGGTATAAGCCATCATCCAAAGGAGCAAGTGATTGAAAGCGATGTTGGGGTTGCTTTAGATTGTTTGGTTGCAATGATTAATAGGATGGCAGTTAAATACAGTTGATCGTATTGTTTGAGGTTTTAATAAATTAGACGTGATTGCTAAAATCACGTCTAATTATTTTTCAACTAATCGGCAAGAGAAGGCATTGAAGTATTCACTGCTTTATTTGCTCTATTTTTTTGATAGTTACTGACTAAAGGTGAGATTAAAGAAGTTAAAATAATCGCAGCCATTAAAGTATATTGTTCTGCGTTAAATGATTCTCCCATTAATACAAGACCAGATAAAATGCCTGCAATAGGGTTTGTTACACCAGCAAAGGTGAATTCAACCACTGTCATTCGGCGTAATAACCAAACATATAACCCATAAGCAATCGCTGTATTCAGTAATAGTAACCAGAATAAACCTATCATATTCAACATACTAAAATTAGTTAATGAATTAATGTATTGGTTTGGATAAGCGGTTGCTTGAAGGCTTGCCAAAATAGTTAATAAAGCTCCTCCTAAAATCAGCTGCCAAGTTAATACTGTCCACCAATCTATACGGTTACTTAGTGATTGCGTTAGATTACTGCCGATGACAATACAACCAATAGCCGTTAACATTGCCACCAAACCAACACCGTTCAGCGCTACTTTTTGTGGATCGAAGAGCTGCCAAGCTAAAATAATTAACAATAAAGCTGAAAACAATTGCAACTTAGAAGGTGCCTTCTTAAGCACTAACCAATGGAAGAACATAGCAAAAACAGGTACATAAATCATTCCCATGGCTGAAATTGCAGCAGGCAAAGTTTGCGCCATGATAAATAGCAAGCCAAAGAATAATGCAATATTAATTGCACCTAAGCGTAATAATACAACCCAGTCATAACCTTTTGGTAAGCTTGGTTTGATTGCTAATAAAATTAAACCCGCAGGCAACGCGCGTATCGCGCCTAGTAATAATGGCGGCCAGCCATCTAATGTGTATTGAGTCACTGCATAGGTTGTCCCCCAGAAAAAGGTGGCAACCATTGCTAATAATATATTCATGTATCTGTCTCTAACCTTTTACGAACGCCAAAGTGGCAATAAAATTTGTTTATGAAAAGTATCTTCACGTAAAGCTAGTTGATTCTGCACTTGTTTTTTCTTCTTGTAAAGTATCTTTGCGTTAAGATATATTAAACACTTAGTTTTTAAACAATATTAAAGAGGCTTTTTTGGACAAATTAGATCTAGTGGTTGAGCAATGGCAAAAACAAAAACCACACTTAGATACCACGCCAATGGCATTAATTGGACGTTTATTACGTATCAGTAAACATATAGAAACACGTATAGCACAATGCCATAAAAGTTTTTCTCTCACTATGGGAGAGTTCGATGTGCTAGCTGCATTAAGAAGAACGGCAAATGAATCTTGTTTAACACCTTCTGAGCTCACTGATGCGTTATTATTAACATCGGGAGCAATGACTAACCGTTTAGATAAACTCGTCGACAAAGGGCTAGTGACACGTTGTCATAGTGAAGAAGATCGTCGTAGTGTGACGGTTGTGTTAACAGAGCAGGGGCGAGGGTTAATTGATGAAGCCATTGAGGTGCATGTATCAGTATTAGATGAGTTAACTGCATCATTAAGTTCTGAAGACAAAGCTTTATTAAATGGTAAATTAAACAAATGGTTAGAGCAGTTTGAAGTGACGCCTTAATGTTAAGTTTACTTCGACTGATGGCGCTTCTTGAGGTAAAGTAGATGTGAAGTTTTCAAGTACAGTTTTTTATTAAGAGAGATTTCATTTATGTCAAAATTCGCCAATAAAGCAGTTGAAAAAGAAATCAAGAAAACAGTGAGAGAAAATTCACTGCCTCGCCGACAATTAACCGAAATACGTGAAGATAACTTACAAAAAATTCTCGCTGTTGCAGAAGATATTTTTGCCGAACGTGGATTTCGAGGTACTACCGTCGCAGCTATTGCTGAAGCCGTTTGCCTTCCTAAAGCGAATGTCCTCTATTATTTCAAAACTAAAGAGGGACTCTATAAAGGCGTGATCAATCGTTTGTTAAATACATGGATGGAAAACATGGATAAAATGACCGCTGATATGCACCCTAGAGACGCGCTACGAACCTACATCTCTACTAAAATTCTTCAAGCAAGAGAAAACTCAAATGCTTCGCGTATTTTCGCTGCAGATATCCTTCACGGAGCTCATTATCTACGCGCTCCCTTGGAAGCAGAACTAAAAGATCAATTTGATAGAACGTGTGATGTATTTCGCAGTTGGATGGATAAAAAATGGATCAACCAAGTTAATCCGGAGCATTTAATGTTTATGCTTTGGTCAACAACCCAAGCCTACGCCGATCATGGTTTACAAATGAGTATTTTAATGAAGAAAGACCAACTCAATGATGATGATTTTGAGCAAGGTATTGCGCTATTAACCGAAGTGGTGCTAAAAGGTTGTGGTGTGGAAGGGTAAGCCTTAGTTGACGTGAAAGATTAAAAATACCATTATTTAATCTTTATTGGTGGCATCAGCCATTAATGAAGATATCTTTAAAACCTCTGGTAATACCAATAGCAGTAAATAGCTGATCTATTTTGCTTGATAAAACAACTCACTTCTTCGTTATAAATTTCGCAAATGGA
Organism: Psychromonas sp.; assembly: GCA_028041985.1. GTDB lineage: Bacteria > Pseudomonadota > Gammaproteobacteria > Enterobacterales > Psychromonadaceae > Psychromonas. The sequence goes on from JAOFNL010000015.1 coordinate 17,724, forward strand.
ACAACCATTTACATCAATTAAGCCTCGAATTGAATCGTTTTCTCTGCGTAAAATTTAGATCACAGACTTAATACAATTGGTATAATTAACCCATTTAATCAAAAATTAACCGAGAATCTGTTTAATTTTTGTTGAAAACACTGACTCACGGCGAATTGAGTCAGTGTAGACGCTGAATTTACCTGATGGTTTCATTTATCAGGAAATCAAACTTTACATATCAAGCTTTATTTATCAAAGTTAAACTTTCTTAATGTTTCTTTTCTTAACTCTGACTTTTCTTGTGATGATTTCTTATACCATTTTCCACCACCATAAACAGCACCTTCCCACGCACCGTAAACTGGGTTGGGTAGCACAATAAACTTCTCACCAAATTGCGCTTTATTTGCCTCCACAGCAGCACTTCTTACTGACATCGTGTCGCCATCAAATGCTTCGTCAAAGTCTCCTAAAGCATCACCCATTAATAAAACAATCTTATAACCCATACCCGTCACAATATCACGACGCTTTTGTTTCTCTGATGTGTCTGTACGCAGTAGCATGTGCTTATCATCAATTTGTGGAAAACCTAGCGCTTTTAAGTTATCCATTGTGGCAGCTTTTAAATCGATATTTTTTTCTGGCATAGACTTTCTGTTGGTGATGTAGAAAACATCCCCGCCCGTTTTTACGACGTGATTTAGGAACTCTACTGCACCTGGTATCGCTGTTGCACTTCGGTCTTCGCTCCATGCTCCCCATGTGTCATCACTATAGCCATAATCTTTACCCAGTAAGCCAGCATTGAAAGGGCTGTTATCAATAATTGTTTCATCGACATCAACGACAATGGCTTTTTTACCTGCTTGCTTATCCATATCCCATCTTAATTTTGCAATATTAAAAGCTTGGTAAGATAGCGCTGTAAATTCAGCTGAATTTTGTATCCATGTTAAGGCTAATACTGACTCATCATTTAAGTTTTTGGTTGTAAATTTTGTTTCACTTGCAAAAGAGTTTGAGCTTAAAGCAATAGCAATCGTTAGGCCTAATAGACTTTTTGAAATACTTTTCATGTTTTCTCCGTTTTATTTAATTATGTGTTTATTTAATTAACTTAGTGCGCACCTATTATATTGATTAATAGGTTAAGTGATTAATAGGTGCGCTGAATAGTGTTTAATCAACCCAGATTTGATTGACATATTCAGGGTGATCAATAAAAGGGTTTCGGTTACCTTGGAACTCGTAAGCCGCTTCATTTCGATCAATTTCTTTTTGACTGACTGGATCATTTTCATGCCATGTTTTTAACATGGTAATAACCCATTGCTCATAAACATAGTCACTCGTACTATCAAGTACTGCTGCACCACTTTCATAGTTAGTTTCCCACGTTGAAATGATATCTTCATAACGTGTTGCCATGTAAAAGTAAGTTCTTGCAAAGTCACCTTTAAACTCGTCGATTGGCTCAAATACAGTGCCTGTATAACCAAGGCTGTCAGTTGAGCTTCCAAGTAGGCTACCGTTTTCAGATACCCAAGTTGACGTACCTACTTCGCCATATGGGTAATTATTGCGTCGATTGTTTACATAACCGTCGGTTACGTAGACATGGTGAATATCGGTATACATTGGAAAAACTTCCCCACCGAACCAACTTTTGGGAAAAGAATGTTCACGATTGTAACAATCACCTTCTGTGCTGGCACTTCCGCATTGGTCATCAAAAGCGGTAAAGTTAAAGGTTTCTGACGTTGATGGGTTTTCAGAGTACATGTCTAAAATTGTACCGTCTTTTTCATAATAATTATCTAATGAATTGGTTCCCATAAAGTCCCATAAATCACCATAAGTTTTCGCTGTGTGATCTTTAATTATATTGTACAACGCAGTTTTTAATGCAAGGCCCGATAGACCATCTGCGCTGTTATAATAAGTACTCGCATCTAAGCTTGAATCTTCACCACTAGTACTCTCATCATCTCCAGCTCCGTTTTCACTACCTGTGTTGTCATCTTCTCCTGTTGTGTCTTCATCACCAGTCTCATCATCTATATCAAAAACAAGGTTATCAACGTAAACGATCTCTTCACCATCAAACTCCCCTATATCATAGAAGCGTAAACCTACTTCAATACTGGCATCTTCTTCTGCCGTATAGCTATAAGTGACTTGTTGCCATTCATTAATTAAATCTTGGTTCGAATAAACGTTGCTGAAGCTGCCAACATATAATGTTGTTCTTACATATCCTTCGGTATGATAAATCCAAGCGCTAAACTGGTAAGTGCTTCCGGCTAC
>JAOFNL010000149.1 GCA_028041985.1 Psychromonas sp.
TATTGTTGTTTATTTTTTGGTTCGAATCCGCCTATCGCTTTAGGCAAACTAACAAATTTTCACCTTCTCAAGAATAACCTCCAATTACTATCTAGCAAAACTTAATTGAATGTATATCAGCCCTCTCTTACGTTACAATATCGCTATAATCGTATTTAATTAATTTAAGTAATCTCATTTAGTACCCCATGAGATACATGAATAACATAAAAGAGTTTAAAATCAAATGAGTAAAGCAAATATTCAGTGGTTTCCTGGGCACATGCACAAGGCGCACAAGCAAATATTAGAAGTGCTTCCACAGGTTGATATCATTATTGAAGTCGTTGATGCTCGTATCCCATACAGCAGTGAAAATCCACTGATTGCGGCTATTCGAGAAAAAACCCCCTGCATTAAAGTACTAAACAAATCAGATTTAGCTGATCCAGAAATAACGAAGCTGTGGATCGATTACTTTGAAACAGAACAAGACATGAAAGCGATTGCGATCACCACCAGCAAACCTGAACAAGTACATCAAATTACTAAGCTCTGTGAAAAAATGCTGCCCAACCGCTTAGGGCAAGATAAACAAATTCGAGCCATGATAATGGGCATTCCTAATGTGGGTAAATCAACCATTATCAATATTCTCGCAGATCGCATTATCGCAAAAACGGGTAATGAACCTGCAGTAACAAAAAATCAACAACGCATCCGTTTACCAAGTGGCATTATGTTATCGGATACACCTGGATTCTTGTGGCCAAAAATAGAAAATGCGCATTCAGGCTATCGATTAGCTGTGACTGGCGCGATTAAAGATACGGCCATTGAATATGAAGATATCGCATATTATGCAGCAGACTATTTAATCAAACATTATTTACCTCGCTTGCAAGCGCGTTATGAATTTGAAGAAACACCAACATCCGACCATGAATTAATGGAGTTGATAGCTAAACGACGCGGTGCTTTGCGTGCTGGTGGGCACTTTGATATTTATAAAGTATCAACCATCTTATTAAATGAATTACGCTCAGGAGCATTAGGCCCATTAAGCATAGAAACCCCAGAGATGGCGGCAGCAGAAAAAATAGAAGCCGCAGAAATAATTAAGCAGCAACTAGCTAAAAAGATTGAAGTGAAAGCAGCCAGAAGAAAACGCTACAAGAAGAACAGATAAAAGATTGTTGATTTCCCCTTGATGTCTATTTGTTGGTTAATAAAGATGATACTGCTTCATTTCTATTAACCAACAAGCTACAAATGAAAATTCAGTGTAATACAACATCAACTTCAAAAATAAACCTTCACGTAATAAGTCGATCTAGATTAACTAAAAAGCCAGTAATCAATTAGTTGAAAAGTAAAATCCGTTGTATATTTAATAAATATGAAAATCAACGATCATTAAATACATGGATACGTTATGAAATCGATATTATTTAACAGTGCATTCATTGCCATTCCCGCCCTCTCCTTAAGCGCTAATGTATTTGCTGCTGAAGAAGTAAAAGAAACATCTATCGACCTTTCAAATATTACTGCCTATCGTGCAGCGAACACTCCCGTTAATTACAGTTATATTTCTCTCAGTGCAGGTAAAAATGATTATGAAAATTATAATCAAGCTGCCACCACATTGGGAGTCCGTGGACAAGCATTACTGAATGAACGTTTTATTTTTAAAATGGGTTATGAAACTACGTTACTAGATAAAGATAATTCAGGTAATGACCTTTCCTATCAATCTAGTGGTTTTGATATGGGATTTGGCTTACGCCAAGCAATCTCTAAATCAACGGACATAGAGTTAGATGCTCGTATCATTTATAACTGGAGTGATAATGACTCAACTGGTGAATCAGTTGATGACTTAGGCTACAGGGTCGGTGCTTATTTTAATCAAGGCATTGGAGATAGTTTCGAAGGTACGCTAGGGGTCACGTACACATCAGAATATAGCCAAGAATCCGTTAATTTTATGCTATCAATTACCCAATATGTCACTGAATACGTAGGAGTGGGTCTCAATGGACGATTTGGAAGTGGTGCCGATGACGGATTCTCTGGTGACCAAGCATATGTTGGTGCCCATGTGCGTTTAGCATTTTATTAAAAAAAGTAGATAAACTTCCTCTTTGAAAGAGTTCTGTTGTTTATCAGAACTCTACATACAACAATAATTACTATTTCGTAGTTGCAGATTTCACTCTAGTTGACTTAGCAGTCGTTGTACTTTTTTTATAGGTTGTTTTTCTTTTACGAAATGATTTTTTAAATCCCCCCGATGTTTCAGGTAAATTAACTAATGCTTGTGGACCATCAGCAATCGCCTTCTCAATAATATGACGTAACTGATCCTGTAAAGGAAATACAAACCCTTGATAGCTTTGTTCTTTATGGCTAATTGCATTAAGTTGCATCTCCCATAGTGCTGTCATATCAGGCAAGGTTAAGCTGTCAGGCAAACTCTCGATCAGTTTTCTTCCCACTTCTGTTGCTTGTATTGTTTTACCCACTCGATGTAAAAATTGACGCTTAAACAATAACTCTATAATCCCAGCTCTTGTTGCTTCGGTGCCCAAACCATCGGTTTCTTTGAGTACTTTTTTTAACTCTGGATCTTTCACAAAACGCGCAATATTACTCATTGCGGCTAATAACGTGGCATCACTAAAATAAGCGGGAGGTTGAGTGTTTTTATCAATGACTTCACCTCGTTCACAATCTAATATTTGCCCTTTTTTTAAAAGAGGTAGAAAACTTTCAGCCTCTTTTTGTGGAAATAAAATCTTCCAACCGTCACTCTGTTTCGACTTTGCTTTGCTAATAAACAAACCTTGGTTTATCTCAATTTCAGCAATACATTCCGCATAACAATAATCACTATAAAACTGACACAAATACTGGCGAGCAATGAGTTGATAAATATTCTTAGAAACCAGATCTAATGAGCTAGTTGATTTATGCGTATCAGTAGGAATAATGGCATGATGCGCATCTACTTTAGTGTCGTTCCAAGCTCGCCCTTTAATCGACAAATCAGCATCTTCTACTGCTTTGTGCAGTGTAGATTCATTGTTTTTAATCGCTTGTGTGACATGTTTGGCTTGCTGATAATGATTGCGTGGTAAATAACGAGAATCTGAACGAGGGTAAGTTATTAACTTATACTTTTCATACAATGCTTGAGCGGAATCTAAAACCTGTTGAGCGCTATAGCCAAACCGTTTTGCTGCATCAATTTGTAACCCTGATAAATTATAAGGTAGCGGTGCAATCTGTTTTTTATTTTTATTGGTGAAATTTTTAACCGTAGCAGGCTGTTCTGTAATTCTTTTTGCCACATTTTCGGCCAATGCTTTAACCAGTACTCGCCCTTCACTATCTTGATAAGGGGCACAAGCATCACTAGGTTGCCACTTGGCAGTAAAGGAAGCGTTCTGCGCATCTTTAGTCCGACAATGCGCTAATACTTCATAGAATGGTTTGCTCACAAAGACCTCAATCTCTTTATCACGCCTTGCTACTAAGCCTAATAAAGGAGTTTGCACTCGACCAACAGAAATAACGCCTTTATAACCTGATTTTTGAGCTAATAGTGTATAAGTGCGCGTTAGATTTAAACCGTATAACCAGTCTGCTCGCGTTCTTGCTAATGCAGAAGTAGAAAGCGGAATAAACTCTTGGTTAGAACGAAGTTTATCGATCGACCGCTTGACTGCATTAACAGTTAAGTCACTGATTAAACAACGCTGAACTTGTTTTAATTTGTGACCCTTTACACCACTATAATGAATCACTTCATCAACTAATAATTGCCCTTCGCGGTCAGGGTCACCAACATGCACTAATTGGTCGGCTTGCTTGATTAACTTTTTTAAAATACTCAGTTGCTTACTCGTTTGAGCAACTGACTTTAATTTCCATTGCTCAGGAATAATGGGCAAATGTTCAAATTTCCATTGCTTAAAAATAGGGTCATAAGCCTCAGGATCAACTTGCGTTAACAAATGGCCAATACACCAACTCACCACATCACCATTACCCGTATAAATACAACCATCGGCTTTGCGATGTGGTTTAGGCAATGCATCTGCAACGGCACGTCCTAAACTTGGTTTTTCAGCAATATATAATTTCAACACAAACCCCACTGTTTTTATAGACAGTATTTTATATCTATAAAAAATTCAAGTTTTAACTCCATTATTTGCAACTAAGTTGCCCATCGTTTGACTAATCTAGCAAGCGTTTTACAATACACGCATTATCTAAAAAAGAGATTTAATATGAAATTTTCAACAACAGTCAGATTATCTTTATACTTTTCCAGTGCTTTATTCATCATTGCTTGTAATGCAGAAAGTATCAATGAGCAGCCAAATACAGATATCAAAACTATTGAAAAATCAGTTAATCAAGTGAGCCAAGCTAAATCAACTATAGCGGTAACAAGCCAAGCAAAGCCAACAAAAACACCACAAAAATCATGGCAAGAAGTTGAGAAAGCAAGCTCCGATATTTGGGAGAAGAGCAAAAAAACGGGTGAAGATATTTGGGTATTAAGTAAAGATTCAAGCTCCGATATTTGGCATGAAAGTAAAGAAACCAGTAAAGAGGCATGGCAAAAAAGCAAAGAGTCTAGCAAAGAGATTTGGCAAGAGAGTAAAGAAAGCAGTAAAGAACTGTGGCAAAAAAGTAAGCAAAAAACAACGGAAACGTGGGAA
>JAOFNL010000151.1 GCA_028041985.1 Psychromonas sp.
TCAGCTATTTACTTCGATTGGTATAAGTATCTGCTCTAAATTTTGAGCACAAAAAACAATTCAGTTCGAGGCATAAATTGATGCGAATGGTTAATACATTTGCACAATTTATAGCCAGGAAGTGAGCTATTTTCCAGTAAAATAAAGCGACTATTTACTGCGATTGGTATTATTTCGCTGCATCCAACTTAGGTGCTGGTGCAGCACCCGTTGTAACAACAGCTAAATCATCTAATTGTAATTCTAACAGTGGGTCAACTCGACCTTCACTTGCATCAACCGCTGCTTGTAATGCACTATGAGCAGATTCAATGTTACCTTGTTTTAGATAAATAGAACCTTTCACTTGATTAGCTCTTGCAACAAAACCTTTTGCTGTAATGTTATCTACTAAAGTCAATGCTTGTTCAAATTCACCTAATTCCGCTTGAACACGAGCTAAACGTAATTGAATAACAGGTAATAAAGGTTCGTAGCTGTTATTTTCCAATAAATCGATCAATTGTGTTTTAGCTAATTCAAAATTATTGGCATCTGTTGCTTCTTTAACTAATAGTAATGTAGCCAAGGTTGCATAATTACTACTTTCGTTATCCGCGATAAAAGTTTTTAGCTCTGTCGCACCTTTTTCAGTGCTATCAGCTTTAAATTCAACTAATGCTTTATCAAATGCCGTTGAAGCTTGTTCTTGTGTAGTGTGAACTGAATCACCGTAATAACGCCATCCCCATAAACCAGATAAACCAATAACCGCAGCGACAATTAACGTGGTGCCATTTTCTTTCCACCACTTTTTAATTGCGTCTACTTGTTGCTCTTCTGTTTCGTAACCTTCGATAATATCAACCACGTGTGTTCCTTACTTAATCTGTATTGAATGAATATATTTATGCAAAGTAGGTAGGTAATACCTTAACTAAGCTGTTGATTGCAACGGTTTGTTGCTCTGAATTTGTTTGTAAGTCTTTAATTGTGACACAGCCACTCTCTAACTCACTTTCACCTATTATTAAGGCGATTTTTGCACCACTTTTATCAGCTCGTTTCATCTGCTTTTTAAAATTACCACCGCCACAATGATGCATCATTTTTAACTCTGGTAATTGGTCTCTGATCAGTTCTGATACTTTAAAGCCAGCTAGGTCAGTCCCCTCTCCCACTAAAATACTGTAGATATCGACATCACCTTTAACATCTCCATTAAGCTCTAGCGTTTCAAGCATTAAAATAATACGTTCTAATCCCATTGCAAAGCCTACTGCAGGCGTTGTTTTACCACCAAGTTGTTCAACTAGACCATCATAACGCCCACCTGCACAAATAGTACCTTGTGAACCTAAACTTGATGTTACCCACTCAAATACAGTGCGATTATAGTAGTCTAATCCACGTACAATCTTTTCATTCACTACGTATTTAACACCCGCGGCATCTAAGTATGCTTGTACTTTAGCAAAGTGTTCTGCTGTTTCGTCACCAAAATAGTCAGATAGTTTCGGTGCATCGACTAAAATAGCTTGAACCGCTTCATTTTTGCTATCTAACACTCTTAATGGATTAGTTAACATACGACGTTTACTATCTTCATCAAGTTTATCTTCATGCAATTGCAAAAACTCAACTAATTTCGCTTTATACGCATTACGTTCTTCGTTACTACCTAGTGAGTTCAATTGCAACTCAACATGTTGATCAATGCCTAATGCTTTCCATAAACGAGCAGATAATAAAATGACTTCTGCATCGATGTCTGCGCTGGCGATACCAAATGTTTCAATCCCTACTTGATGGAATTGACGGTAACGACCTTTTTGAGGACGCTCATGGCGAAACATAGGACCGATATACCACATTCTGCGTTCTTGGTTATACAATAAACCATGTTCATTACCCGCACGTACACAAGATGCAGTACCTTCTGGGCGTAGGGTTAAACTGTCACCGTTACGATCATCAAAAGTGTACATCTCTTTTTCAACGATATCTGTTACTTCACCAATTGAGCGTTTGAAAAGATGTGTGCTTTCAACAATTGGCATACGAATCTCAGAATAGCCATAACTACTGACTGTTTTTCTAATTAACGATTCTAATTTCTGCCAAACGGGGGTTTGTTCTGGAAGGGTATCGTTCATACCACGAATAGCTTGTATCTTATTTGCCACAATAATTTCCGAATTCTGTCGTTGAATAAAAATACATGTAGATACATATATTTTGAATAAAATTGACGCTTATTATAAGGAAGTTTGTGCGTAGATGAAACAATGCGTATCCGCTTTAAGGGGTTTATCGGTAATAAAAAGCCCAAATATTTGAAAACATTTGAGCTTATCTATTTATTTTTATTAATTGCTTAATTAATAAACGTTAAAGTTATTTTTACTCAGGCATCACGCTATAAAAATATTAACCTTTTACGATGATCTGGCTTTGATCGCTACGACTAATACGAGCACGAATTTTAGCCTCTAATTGGTCGATGACATTGTCGTTATCAAAACGTTCTCGTTGGCGAGTACCATCCTCATAAAAGCCACTTTTATTCTTACCACCAGTAATACCGATATCAGAAATAAGTGCTTCACCAGGTCCATTTACCACACAACCGATAATAGAAACATCCATTGGCATAATCACATCTTCAAGACGCTGTTCTAAAGCATTCACTGTCGCAATAACATCAAACTCTTGACGAGAACAAGTTGGACAAGCAATGAAGTTAATACCACGACTACGGATACGTAAAGACTTCAAAATGTCAAAACCGACTTTGATCTCTTCTACTGGATCAGCGGCTAATGACACACGTAAGGTATCACCAATGCCTTGTGCTAATAACATACCCAACCCTACTGCAGACTTTACACTGCCACTGCGTAAACCACCCGCTTCAGTGATCCCTAAATGTAATGGTTGATTAATTTGCTGAGCAAGTAATTGGTATGACTCTACAGCTAATAAAGCATCAGATGCTTTTACACTGACTTTAAACTGGTCAAAATTCAAACGGTCTAATATATCAACATGGCGTAGTGCGGAATCAACGAGTGCTTGCGCTGTTGGCTCTCCATATTTCTCTTGAATATCCGCTTCTAACGAACCGCCATTAACACCAATACGAATTGGAATATTATTATCGCGAGCACAATCAACCACACTGCGAATTCGTTGTTCATTACCGATATTACCTGGATTAATACGTAAACAATCAACTCCATATTCCGCTACTTTTAGGGCGATACGATAATCAAAATGGATATCTGCGATAAGTGGAATGTTGCATTGTTTTTTAATTTCACGGAAAGCTTCAGCAGCGTTCATAGTAGGAACAGAAACACGCACCATATCTGCACCCACTGCTTCTAAACGTTTAATTTGGGCAACGGTTGCAGCCACATCAGTCGTTAATGTGTTGGTCATTGACTGAACGGTTATTGGCGCACCACCACCAACAGGAACATTGCCTACCATGATCTGTTTAGATACACGTCGTATTATCGAAGAGGTATGGCTCATTGTATTTACTCTTAAAGGTTTTAAAGGCTATTCAACGACAAGTTCATTGAATAGCCTTTGATAAGCGGATTATTCAGGCAGATTGAATCGAGTTGTTTGACCCGATTTGAATGTCTTTTCAACTAATTCATCTTGATAAAAGATTTCAACTGCGCTCGGTTTACCTAATTTTAAATTAAAGGGAGGAGTGCCTGCAAGTGTTAACTCATCTCCACTTTGATATAAATCGAATGCTAAACGCTCACCATTTGCATCTTTAACTTCAGTCCAACATTCATCTGTGAATTTCAACCTTAATGTATGTTCGACTTCAGAAATTGTTTCTGTTATCTCTTCAGTCTCTAACACTGCCAGATTAATCTCGGCTTCATCTATAGTTTCTGAATTTGTATGTTCAATTAATTCTGCAACCTCAGTATTATTTGTAGCGTCAGGTTGTTCTTTTTCCATTTCTACTTCAACACTCGGTGACGAATGCTCATTAACAGTATCAATATCTTTTTCATCGGTTATCACCACTTCAGCTTGTTCTGCATTATCAGGTACTTGTTCTGCATTATCAGGTACTTGTTCTGCATTATCAGGTACTTGTTCTGCATTATCAGGTACTTGTTCCGTACTATCAGGTAATTGCATAACCGCATTTTCAGCTTGAACATTTGACTCATTTTGGTTATTTGAGTGCTCTTCAGAAGTATTCCAAACATAAGCAACAGCAGCAATGGCAATGATCAACAACAATAAAACAAAAAGCATTAATTTATTTGAGCTCTTTGTCTTAGGGTTAATAAGATGCGGATTCTTCAAACTTTTAACTGCTTTTTCAGGATGACTTAATTGCTGATATTGCAAAAATGAAGCTAAGTTTTTTAGTCCGACTTCTTTACTATAATTAGCTAAATAACCTCGTAAATAGATGCTTGAATAAGTGCCATCGACGATCAATTTATCTAAGTTATCTTCGATATTTTTAATGACTGAGATTTTCAAATTCAACTTTAATGCAACATCTTCAACA
>JAOFNL010000152.1 GCA_028041985.1 Psychromonas sp.
TCATGCTTTCAAGCTGTAGATACAAAAAAGCCAAGCAAATGCTTGGCTTAACTATATAGAAACTAACCTTTAAAAGGATCTAAAAATTATTTAGACGCTTCAACGATTGTTTTCATGTCTTTCATGTAGCCGCGCAGCTTCTTACCTACGATTTCTACAGGGTGGTTACGAATTGCTTCGTTAATTTCGATTAAACGCGCGTTATCAACAGAGTTAGATTTAACTGTTAATGGCTTACCTAAAAACTCTGGGTTCATTGATTTAACGAAGTCTGCTAATAGTGGTTTAGCAGCGTGATCAAATAGGTAACAACCGTATTCAGCAGTATCAGAGATAACTACGTTCATTTCGTAAAGTTTTTTACGTGCAATTGTATTAGCGATTAACGGAGTTTCATGTAGAGACTCATAGTATGCAGACTCTTCGATGATACCTGATGCAGTCATTGCTTCAAACGCAAGTTCAACACCTGCTTTGATCATTGCTACTAAGAAGATTCCGTTATCGTAGAATTCTTGCTCATCAATTTGCATGTCGCCAGCTGGTTGCTTTTCAAAACCAGTTTCAGCTGTTTCTGCGCGCCATTTTAGTAGGTTAACGTCATCGTTAGCCCAGTCAGCCATCATAGTTGCAGAAAATTCACCTTCGATGATGTCATCCATGTGCTTGTTGAATAGTGGGCGTAAGATTTCTTTAAGTTCTAAAGACATATCAAACGCTTTGATTTTAGCTGGGTTAGATAGACGATCCATCATGTTAGTGATGCCGCCGTATTTAAGACCTTCAGTGACTGTTTCCCAACCGTATTGAATTAATTTTGATGCATATGCTGGTTCAACACCATCAGCAACCATTTTTTCAAAACCTAAGATTGCGCCTGTTTGCAACATACCACATAGGATAGTTTGTTCACCCATAAGGTCAGATTTAACTTCAGCAACAAAAGAAGACATTAGAACACCAGCACGATCACCACCAGTAGCTGATGCGTATGCTTTAGCCCATGCTAGGCCTTGACCTTTTGGATCATTGGCTGGGTGAACAGCGATTAGTGTTGGTACACCGAAGCCACGCTTGTATTCTTCACGTACTTCAGAACCAGGACATTTTGGAGCACACATGATAACGGTGATGTCTTCACGAATGATTGTGCCTTCTTCAACAATGTTGAAACCGTGAGAGTAAGCTAGTGTTGAGCCTTCTTTCATTAATGGCATAACTGCTGCAACTACTGCAGTGTGTTGTTTGTCTGGAGTCAGGTTACATAAAAGATCGGCTGTTGGAATTAGCTCTTCGTAAGTACCTACTGTGAAACCATTTTCAGTTGCGTTTTTCCAAGATTGGCGTTTTTCAGCGATAGCTTCTGCACGTAAAGTGTAAGAAACATCAAGACCAGAATCACGCATGTTTAGACCTTGGTTTAGGCCTTGAGCACCACAACCGATGATAACTACTTTCTTGCCTTTTAATGCTTCACAGCCGTCAGCGAATTCGCTACGATCCATAAAACGACATTGACCTAGTTGATTTAGTTTCTCACGTAGAGGAAGAGTATTAAAGTAGTTAGCCATTGAGCAGCACTCCAGAATTAATTAATTGGGTAAGACGCTTTAAAATTGACGCCATATTTACATTTCGGGCAACATAATAACGTATAAGTTATATTGCGCAAAATGATATATTAGCAATGTTATGTTGCAAATAATGAAATACACTTCAGTGCGCCAGTATACAATTTTAAATTTAATAATTTTTTTATCACATAACTGTGAAGACGAGCGAAGTCTGATTTTTATTTAATTCTATTATTGTCTAATTAAATATTTTTCATTTTTAATCGCGTCGTTTTAACTTGTTGTTATAAAGAGGTTTTATGTCTTCTCTTGTGTTGCCAAATGATTTGATATCTATCCAATGGTTAGCGGAACATTATGGTCATCCTAATTTAATTTTATTGGATGCAAGCTGGCATATGCCGATAACGCAGCGAGATGGCCATCAGGAATGGTTAAATGAACGAATTGACAATGCGATTTTTTTTGATTTTGATCGAGAAGTTTGTGATCAACAAGCCTCATTACCTCATATGATGCCAACCCCTCAACATTTTGAATTGTCTGCTCAATTGTTAGGGATTAATAATGATAGTACTGTCATTGTTTACGATAGTGTGGGGATTTTTTCTAGTCCAAGAGTGTGGTGGATGTTTAAAGTGATGGGGTTTAATAATATTGCCGTATTAGATGGTGGGCTCGAAGCTTGGAAAGCCGCTGGGCTTCCAACGAATGATCTTCCTCCTGTATCTGAAAAGCGTACGCAGGGAAACTTTAAAGCGGTATATCAAGCTGAGTTGATTAGTGATAAACAACAAGTGTTTGAGGCGATCAATAGCGATCACATTGCGATTATTGATGCGAGACCTAGAAATAGATTTTTAGGAGAAGTTGAAGAAGTAAGGAAAGGCTTACGTTCTGGTCATATGCCCTCGGCAATTAACCTACCTATCAGTGAAATACTAAACAATAAAACAATGAAAAATGCGTATCAATTAGCGCAAATATTTGAAATGTTAATGCCACACAAACAACGGGTTGTTTTCAGTTGTGGTTCTGGTGTTACTGCCTGTATTCTCGCGCTAGCGGCCAAGTTAGCCGGTTATCATGCTTTGAGTGTTTATGATGGTTCATGGAGTGAGTGGGGCGCGAATGAAACCTTACCCGTGGTGCAAAGTAAACCTGTGAATCATGTCAGTTTGAGTTAACTAAATGGATATTAAATCATTGCAGATATTTGTTCATCTGAGTCAAAGTCTACATTTTTCACAAACTGCACAAGCAATGCATGTTAGCCCATCCACGTTAAGTCGTTTAGTGCAGCGTCTTGAAGAAGAGTTGGGGGCGATATTGTTAATTCGCGATAATCGTTCTGTTTTGTTAACCGAAGCGGGTCTCGCATTTAAGCAATTCGCAGTACAACAAATTGAACAGTGGGAATTATTAAAGCATTCCATTTCTCAAGGAAGTAATGGTTTGGAAGGGGAAATTAACCTCTACTGCACAGTGACAGCCGCATATAGCCATTTACCTCCAATATTGGAACGTTTTAGACGCAATAACCCTAATGTAGAAATTAAATTAACCACGGGTGACAGTGCCGTTGCGATAGAACAGATCATGCAACATCAAGTCGATTTTGCGATTATTGCCTATCCAGATAATTTTCCTGCTCGTTTGCATTTTAGCCAGTTGGCGGAGATCCCTTTGTCTATAATTGCGCCTACTATTCCCTGCGGTGTCACTCAGTTAATGAAACAAATGCCAATAGATTGGAAAAAAGTGCCGTTTATTTTACCTGAGCATGGTGCAATTAGACGTCGTTTCGATACTTGGTTTCGTTCTCTTAAATCCGGAAAACCACAGATATATGCAAAAGTGGCAGGACATGAAGCATTAATTAGCATGGTGGCATTGGGTTGTGGGGTTGGCATCGTCCCCGATGTAGTGATAGAGAATAGCCCTGTCAGAGACAGAGTTCAGAGTTTATCTGACGTTGGAGAATTATCGTCATTTAACTTAGGTGTCTGCTGTTTTAAAACACGTTTAAATGAACCATTAATTGAAGCCTTTTTAAATTGTGTGGGGGATTAATAAACTGCCCATTTCATTCATAGTGACCTTTCACTTTCTCATTTAAAGATTCTTTTTATTCAATTTTCTTAGTTAATAAGTAAGCACAAAATGATATTCTCATAGAAATTATATGAGGTGCAGTTTACAATGTTGCATTCATATTTAAGGAGCTTTTTATGTTTAATCCACAGAAATTAGAAGAAATAGCAAAGCAAGTCAGTGATGCAATGCCTGAAGGTGTAAAAAGCTTTGGTAATGACGTTGATCGTAAAATAAAACAGGTACTACAAACGCAATTAGGCAAACTTGATATGGTGAGTCGTGAAGAGTTTGATGTACAAACACATGTGCTATTACGCACGCGTGAAAAATTAAATGAAATGGAAGCAAAGCTTTCACAGTTAGAAGCTCAATTAAACAATAACGATCAAGAAAAATAGGGAAACAAATGAAAGAGCAATATTTAAAACGTGCAGAATTATTTGTGGAACAAGTGGCTGTCGAAGGCGAGTTATTTGGTTTATTTGATGAAAAACTGGGTTGGGCGAATTGCCATGCTCATGATAACAAAGATGCTTCAGCAGTTTATCTGTTTTGGTCTGATGCTGCATTGGCTGAAAAACTAAAAACGGAAGAGTGGTCTGATTACAGAGTAGAAGTGATTGAGCTAGATGTGTTTTTTGAGTCATGGTTAGATGGAATGCAAAAGCAACAGGTTTTTGCTGGTGTTAACTGGGATGAAGATTTATGTGGATTAGAAATTGAAGCTATGGTGTTAAAAAATGCTTTAATTGAAAAACTTCAAACAGTGTCTGACGA
>JAOFNL010000153.1 GCA_028041985.1 Psychromonas sp.
ATGGGATCCCGTTAGTTGAAAATATATTTTGTAAGTTGAAACTGCCCTCTTCAATCCAAATTTCATCTTGCGAAAACAAAGGAGAAATCCAATGCTCACGCTGTAATAATTCAAAATATTCAGCCTGTAACTTAACATCATCACCTATTTCTTGCTGTTTGAATTTTTCATGCAGATATCCAGTCAATGGACTATTTAAAAACAGATTTTCATAAATATTTTGACGGTTCATTAAACGCGTTTGCCAGGCAAATAGTGTTAAATCATAATTTAAATTTGTCTTGTCCCAAATATCTTTCGATGTCGTTTTTTGAGTGAGCACTTGCACACCAATTTTATGAAGCATTTGTACTAATGCTTCAGCAATTTCCTCTGTATTGCCAAGATCATCTTGCATCACCAGCATTGATAATTGCTTTGGTAATTGAATACTTTTTAATATTTTTTTGGATTTTTGAATATTGTATTCCATGGCTGTAGGTTGAAGTCTACTCACTTCATTAGCGTCTTGAGGTTTTCTTTCTGACAGAGACAGAAATGGGATATCAACTCGACCACTACCTTTTAAAATATGTTGTAACATGCCTTGCTGATTAATTGCAAAACGAATGGCTTCTCGCGCCTTTTCATTTTTTAAGACTGCTGAGAACTTATCATTCATAGTAAGAAAAACAGCATTCGATGTTGATACTTTAACTATACGTTTACTGGTATTACGTGGAATATCGTCAATCTCTTTGTTCGGAATACCGTAACTTATCTGCACATCATCCGCTAATAAAGCAAATAAACGAGACTGCGCTTTATTAACTCTCATAAATCGAATATATTCAAATTCAGGTCGAGTATCCCAGTACTTTTTATTCACTTCAACTTCAAGACCTAATGATGGATTATATTGGTGAACAATATAAGGCCCAGTACCTGATGCAGGTAATGTTTCTATAGGCGGTAGTAAAATAGGTGCTGCTGTATTCAGTAATCCAATATTCTTTTTATAAAAGCCATAATCAAGGATAAAAATAGAGGTTAAATAATCTAAAAGTTGGATATCGCTCAAATCTGATTTGATATCAAAACTATAACTGCTTCTTTGTTTTATCGACTCAATGTGATTAAAAAGAATTGAATTTAACTTTTTTGGAGCCTGCTCAAAAGACCAAATAACATCTTGTGTTGTTAATTTATTACCCGAGTGAAATCTCACTTTCTGACGTAGATAAAAACGCACGGTTTTATTATCAAGTCGCTTCCACTTTTCAACTAATCTAGTTTCTAATTGGTTATTGTGACCCCAACGAAATAATGGGTCAAACAACAGATGCCTAAATGGTTGGCTCATTAAATCATCAGTTGAAAAAGGATTGAATGTATTTGGTGTGTTATCAATAGCAATGGTAATGGAGGGCGCAATCACTTTACTTTCTTCTTGCGCAGCACAACTGACACCATAGAATAGTAAACTAACAACAACCCAACGTAGTAACATGATTAGCCCCAATATTTAACGATAAAAAACAAACCTATCGCAGCAAAAATACCGGCCACGATATCGTCTATCATGATCCCAAAACCACCCTCAACCTTTTTATCTAACCAACTAATTGGATAAGGTTTTAGTACATCGAAAAATCGAAAGAGTACAAACCCAACCAACACCCATATGAATGGAATGGGTCCACCTTGCTGAATATCAGGATATAGTATTAAAATGGGCAACATCGAGATCCAATAGCCAACAAATTCATCCCAGACGATCGCTTTGTGATCATGCACACCCATTGCTTCACTAGTGACATGACAAAACCAAAAACCTAAGAGGCTAGTAATGACTAATACAGCAACATACCATTCAATAGTAAGCATGGCTAACAGGTAAAAAAGGGGAACAGCGGCTAATGTGCCAAAAGTGCCAGGCGCTTTAGGCGCTAACCCACTTCCAAAACCAACGGCAGCTAAATGCATTGGATTAGACAACTTTAAGCCTTTTAAATCATCACGATTTAACATGTTTATACCTTATTTAAAATGGTCCCAACCATCAATATTTAAATCAATAGGTTGCTGTAGATGAGTGAACGTTATGGATGGAATTAAGGATTTTTTTGAGTCAATGGCAGAAACATCATCAAGTACTTTTATAGTTCCGATTTCAAAACAAGTTAAACCGATCACCCTTAAGTTTTCTTTTAACTGCGTTAACTTTTCTCTAGGAATGGTAAATAATAATTCATAATCATCCCCACCTGTAACTGCAAATTGCCAAGCTTGTAATAAAGACAAATTTTTTAATTCAATTTGCTTTTTTAACGCATCGGACAAAGGCAACGTCTCTAAATGAATATCTGCATGACATTGAGATTGTTTCAATATGTGCGATAAATCTTGACTTAAACCATCAGATATATCGATACAACTTGATGCATAATTAATTAATTGTGAGCCGAGCAATAATCGTGGTTCAGTAAACTCTAAGGCATCAATAAAGGGTTGCCTGTTTGTGAGTGATAATTCTTCCAATTTTAATGCTAAACCAACGGCACCATCACCTAACGGGCCACTCACGCAAATAATATCATTATTTTTTGCATTGTAACGAGTTAGCGCTTTTCCACTAGGAACTAGACCTTTAGCAGAGACAGTAATAGACAAAGGCCCTTTAGTGGTATCACCACCTACTAATTGCACATTATATTTGTCAGCTAATGTAAAAAAACCGCGACAAAATTCAGCTAACCAAGGCTCATCTATTTCAGGTAATGTAATCGCTAATGAAACCCATTTAGCAGTTGCCCCCATGGCGGCTAAATCACTTAAATTCACTGCTAGTGATTTATAACCTAATCGATACGCATCTACATCTTCAAAAAAATGAACACCACAGACCAAACTATCCGTTGTTACAGCAAGCTGTTGCCCAACTGGAATATCCAATATAGCGCAATCATCACCAATACCAATAATCACTCCATCAGCGGCATTATTTGCTCGCTGAAAGTAACGTTTAATTATATCGAATTCACTCTTACTCATTTACGCTTTAATGATAGTTTTGGTTTATTGGTTGAAACAGATTTATTCAAAGATGTCGTTTTAGCATTTTTATTAATAAATACTTTCTTCGGTTGAGGTGCAGGTTTTTCAACTTTGCCATAATACGAGCTACTATCTGAAGATTGATTTTGGCGAGATAACTTAGCTTGATTAGCATCAGCAGAAGACTGTTGAGATTTTGGCAACGTTGTATTCACAGCCGTTTTGGAAGATCCTGCTACCGCTTTATTAATGTCGTTCATCTCTTGTTCAGATAAATTACGCCACTGACCAGCTTTAAGATTATTCAGCGTTACATTCATAATGCGTGTACGTTGAAGACGTGTCACTTCATAACCTAGGTATTCACACATACGACGAATTTGACGATTCAAACCTTGGGTTAAAATAATTGTAAATACAAAACGACTTTCTACTTTAACAATACAAGGTTTAGTAATGGTATCTAAAATAGGCACACC
The DNA here is from genome assembly GCA_028041985.1 of Psychromonas sp. Taxonomy (GTDB): domain Bacteria; phylum Pseudomonadota; class Gammaproteobacteria; order Enterobacterales; family Psychromonadaceae; genus Psychromonas. The sequence continues at coordinate 3,516 of JAOFNL010000153.1, forward strand.
TCGTTGCATGCGTTCAACAAAGCGCTCGCTCAAAGGTTGATCAACAGTGACTCGATATTCTTTATCATGCGCATTTTCTGCACGTAAAATTTTGTTAACTATATCCCCGTCACTGGTTAAAAAAATTAAACCTTCAGAGGGTTTGTCTAAGCGACCAATGGGAAAGATTCGCTCTTTATGCTTAATCGCATCAATAATATTGCCATAAACATTACGCTCTGTAGTACAAGTAATACCAATGGGCTTATTATAAGCAATATAGATACGGTCAGATTTATTGGCAGCAATTTTATTGATACGTTTACCATCAACAAAAACTTCATCACCTGGCTGCACTTTAGTACCCAATTCAGGCACTTTCCCATTAATTTTCACACGACTTTGTTCAATTAATTTATCGGCTTCACGTCGAGAACAATACCCCGAATCACTTATAAATTTATTAAGACGCTTCTCGATATTTTGACTCACTGTAAAACCTCTATGCTATTTAATTGCCAACACTCTAAGCGCTGTATTAAAGCATAATCAAAAAGTTAACGGAAATGAAAGGGAGTTATTTTTCGTTACGCCACAAGATAACACGGCATTTTGTACAAGTATGATAAAACTTAGTTTGTTCTGGATTTTCTTTTTTATCTTTTAAAGGTTTCTCTATGATCTCATCGTTACCACAGTGGACACAAATTGTTTGTTGCTGATCGTTTTGTGCTTTTTTATTTTTTAAATATTCGCCTACCAAAGGTAATGTTTCCCAATCGCTTTTAACACGTGGTTTATTACGGACCAATACAAAATAAATCACCAACATCGTGATGATGATAATCATATACTCAACCATTTTAATCCTTAACCTATTCTAAATGAGTGTTCACCATTATATGTTATTTATAACAATATTATGCGGAATGGTATAAATTGAGCATCACAAA
>JAOFNL010000154.1 GCA_028041985.1 Psychromonas sp.
TCTGTTTTAATGCTATAAGGCAATTAAAGCTAAATATTGAATTGTAAAAAAGGGGCTAATTTAGCCCCTTTTTGATGTTTATTCATCAGATATTAATTTAATAAACGCGCTCGAATAGTACCTTCAATTTCTTTTAGCTTAATTAATGCGGTATCCGCATCTTCGCTGTTTACATCAATAACAACATAACCAATGTTTGCATTTGTTTGTAAGTATTGTGATGCGATGTTGATGTCGTATTCTGCAAACGCTAAGTTAATTTTAGTTAAGATACCTGGCTGATTGCGATGAATGTGCAACAAACGACTCGTACCTTGATGAATTGGTAAAGAAACCTCTGGGAAGTTTTTAGATGATAATGTTGAACCATTATCTGAGTACTTCACTAATTTACCTGCAACTTCAAAACCGATATTTTCTTGTGCTTCTTGGGTGCTACCACCGACATGCGGAGTAAGAATAACATTGTCAAATTCACGTAATGGCGAATCAAATACTTCGTTGTTTGATTTTGGCTCTGTTGGAAATACGTCAATTGCAGCTCCAGATAACTTTTTGCTTCGTAATGCATCGCATAAAGCTGGAATATCAACCACAGTACCACGTGCCGCATTCATGAAAATTGCACCGTCTTTCATTTGTGCAAATTCTTTAGCACCCATCATATTCTTAGTCGAATCAAGCTCAGGAACATGTAAGCTGACTACGTCAGATGTTGCTAGTAACTCTTCCATTGTTGCGATTTGTGTTGCGTTTCCTAGGGTTAATTTATTTTCGATATCATAGAATTGAACATTAAAGCCTAAGCCTTCCGCAAGGATGCCAAATTGAGTGCCGATGTGACCGTAACCAATAATACCTAAGTTTTTACCACGTGCTTCATATGAAGCTGTTGCTGATTTATCCCACTCACCACGGTGAGCTTTGGCATTACGCTCTGGGATTCCACGTAATAATAATAATGCTTGCCCAAGTACTAATTCAGCAACACTACGAGTGTTTGAGAATGGGGCATTGAATACTGCAATACCGCGTGCTTGAGCTGCATCTAAGTCAACTTGGTTTGTTCCAATACAAAAACAACCGATAGCAACTAATTTATCTGCTGCTGCTAATACTTCTTCCGTTAAGTTAGTACGTGAACGAATACCGATAAAATGCACGTCTTTAATCTTTTCGATTAAATCTTCATCACTTAACGAAGTTTTAATGCTTTCGACATTGGTGTAGCCTGCTTGAGTGAAGGTATCTACTGAACTTTGGTGTAAACCTTCTAACAGAAGAATTTTAATTTTATCTTTATTGAGTGAAAACTTAGTCATTTTATTTCCTTAAGCCTTACGTCGAGTAAGGTGAATCGACTTGCAAACCAATGTTGAACTTTTTAATTTGTTTAAAGTAACAAAAATAGGCCTCATTGTGAATCTGAGACTGTCATTTCCTATATGAAAAAATGAAACATCTTATTACAAACTGAATAACTGTTCTTCCATTTACTTTTTTTAAGTAAATGAGTTCATACATAAACTTATTTTAGTGTTTTAACGCCATCTTCTGTACCAACTAGTACAACATTTGCAGCTCGATTTGCAAACAAGCCATTAGTCACCACGCCCACAATTGAGTTAATTTGGTTTTCTAATTTTAATGGTTCTGCAATTTGCATATTATGTACATCTAATATGATATTGCCGTTATCGGTAATCACACCTTCACGATACACTGGGTCTCCACCAAGTTTTACTAATTCACGTGCAACGTAACTGCGTGCCATTGGAATTACTTCAACAGGTAATGGAAAGTCACCTAAAATATCGACATTTTTTGTATCATCAACTATACAAATGAATTTATCAGCGACGGCGGCAACTATTTTCTCACGCGTTAACGCTGCACCTCCTCCTTTGATCATGTGATTGTATGGATTGATTTCATCTGCGCCATCGACATAAACACTTAATTCAGACACTTCGTTAAGGTCAAACACATCAATACCATATTCTTTTAATTTTGCTGTTGATGCTTCTGAGCTAGACACTGCTCCAATAATATTATTTTTAATCGTAGCTAATGCATTAATAAAATGATTAACCGTAGAGCCCGTTCCCACTCCAACGATGGTGTCATTTTCAACGTATTCTAAGGCAGCGTAAGCCGCTGCTTTTTTCTTATCATCTTGAGTCATGGTTTGTTCCTGTTGAGTGAAGCGTCATACTGAACGACTATCTAAAATATGGCGTGATTATACTCTCAAATACGCGTTTAATTTAAGCTAAATTTATTAAAATATGTAAATACTTTGCTGCCATTAAAAATGAAAATGTTTACTAGGAGTAATTATCTCAGGTAAAGGCACATCCCAATTTTGTATTGGTAATGCATTTACAAGTTGGCAATCATGGGCGAGACCGATCGGATAGGGGCCTGTTTTATTTAAAAACCATGGCGCGAGTAAACGATCGTAATAACCTCCACCCATTCCAATCCGGTTGCCTTGATGATCAAAGGCAACCAATGGAGTAAATAGAATATCTAATTCACTGACAGGACAAGTGTTGATAAATTGGGTTGGATCCGTTTCACTTTTTATTAATTGTGGTTCATTAATACCATATCGGTTTTTAACCATGGTGGTATTGTGTTGATAAACTACGAATAACAATCTACCTGTCTCATTTGGGTGTACAACGGGTAGAAAAACCTGCTTATTTTGCTGCCAGCACCAATGGATTAATAAGGTCAAATCAATTTCACCATCATGCGCTAAAGTCACGGAAACTCGTTTAGATTTTAATAAGCTAGGATGATTTTTTAAGCTTTTCAACAATATGGCTGAAGCTTGTTGTTGTTTTTCTGATGATAGCGATTGCCGAGCAGTGCGAATTTGTTGGCGAATGGCATTTCGTTGAGTCGTAATATTATCAGTCATAATGTTGAGTGTAGAGTAAACATAGGACTAACATAACAAATAATCACTCAAGGTATAAGAAGTAATTGTTGCTAGACTTTTAATTAAAATAGGGAGTCATGAAGAAATTAGTAGTGCATACGTCGCTATAACTAACTGTAAAAAGAGATAACCCAAGGATACCGTTGTTGACTGTGACCTTGAACCCGAAGGTCAAGGTTGGTGTATTAGTGTCTACCTCAGGTTTCTCGATACAAGTCGAGCTTACACAATAGTATTCAATCCAATTCACCAGGGTAATGCTTATCGGCTCAGGGACTTAGTCAAGATTAGCGGGTACCCGAGGGTTAAATAAACTGTACAGCCATTTTATCTATTTTAAAAGTTTTTTTAGCTAAAAAATGGATTTCTCTAATCACTTGATTGTTTTTTAAACATCCATAATTGATGCATATAAATGTTTTAAAATAACGGTAAATTAGCAATCCTATGATAAATTAAGGTTTATTTGTTAGAAGGACTTTCTTTCTCTAGCGCGCCACAAATAGCACTTTCAAGGTCTCGAATGCGCTTATTTAACTGCTCTGTATTTGCTTGGTTTTCTGCTAATAATTGACAATCTAATACCAGTTGATAAATCGCGGCCTGCTCTGGTGAAAAACGCCCATTCACCGGAAAGGTTCGAGTAATGTCACCTGCATAGCCTTGATATTCAGCGCCTGCATCAATTAAGACTAGATCACCATCTTGCAGTTTTTTATCATTTTCAGTGTAATGCAAGATACACGCATTAGCGCCACCAGCGACAATACTATTATAAGCCACATCACGCGTCCCCTGTTTGGCGAACTCATATTCAACTTCAAGTTGTAACTGGAACTCCCACATACCAGGTTTGCAGCGTTGCATTGCACGAACATGTCCCAAAGCCGAAATTTCACCGGCTTTATGCATTAAGGCTTGTTCTTTGGGGCTTTTGAATAAACGCATTTCATGTAACTGCGGTTGCCAATTTAAAATTGATTCGTTGCAATCAAACCACTTCGAGATTTGCTTCGCCATTTATTTAAAACGCTTTGCAAGCGTTGATCTAAATTCAAGCCTGCTAACACAGGGTAATAAATAGTTTCAATAGCCGATTTATTTTCTTGCTTATCTAATAAAGTATTATTTGCAGAGGCACCAGTTAATAGATCATTTAATTTTTCTTCAAAATCATCAATCGGAAAAGCAACATCTATGGCTAATTTAGAGACTGCAGCTTCTTGGCCTAAACGATAACCATGCCAAATTTCAGCCGTTTTATCCTTTTTTCGATTAAATAACATACTCTGAACTTGTCCATTTTGCTTCACTAATAACAAACAAGCATCAGGTTCATTGAATCCCGTTAGATAATAAAAATCACTATTTTGACGGAAACGAAATTCAGTATCATGACTACGGGTTAACTCTTCATTAGCGGAAAAAATAGCAATGCTATTATCTAGCATGCTATTAGAAAATAAGGTGCGACGTGCGATAA
>JAOFNL010000155.1 GCA_028041985.1 Psychromonas sp.
TATAAGTAAGAAACAAGTTTAATAATGAGGTGGTCGCATCTCTTCTTTTTCAGAAGCTAGTTGATTAGGTTGACTTTCTTTTAATTTAACCGCTAATAACGCAACTTGTTCGATAAGTTGTTGCGTACGGCGCTGTTGCTCAAAGATCTCTTTATTCAAGGTGTCGATATTATCTTCTTGAAAAGCGGCTTTCATTTCTAATTGCTCTATACGATCTTCTAATTCTTGTTGGTTACTGTTCATGCTTTCTCTATAAAGGCGTTAATGGCCAAATTTCTAATAGTCCCGCAGAGCTTTCGGTGGCAATCGCCGAATCACTCCATAATGTGGCAGAGTATACTACAGCTGTTTTAGGACGTGTCTCTTTTCTTGGCGTTACGGACCAATGTTGTAGCGCTAAACCCGTTTTAGTATTCCATAGCACTACTGATTGAGTGGCATTACCCGTTAATAAATATTCTCCTTCTTTAACAAAGCGTACCGAAGAAAAAGTAGATTGGCGAGGTCTAAAGTTAAGTGTACTGACTAACTTTCCTGTTTGTAAATCCCATATTTGAGAGGCTTTTTGAGTGTCGGCGATAAATGCAAATCTACCCTTTTCTTCTAATCTGACGATGCTAACTCGATTGTCGAATTCAAATTTTTGCAAAACTTTAGCACCTACCGTATCCCATAAAAACGCTTTGTGATCATTACCGCCAGATAAAACATAACGACCATTGCTCGACATATCGATGCTATTGATTTTTTCGCTATGTAATTGAATCTCTAAACGAGTACCATTATTTAAATTAATATGAACTAATTTCCCATCTACTTGTCCATATACAACAAATTGGCCATTGCTAGAAATTTGAATATCTCTTATTGGAGAGTCGCTGACTTGGTAAAAGCCTTGTGATTCGCCTGTTTGGGTGTTCCATAAAGCAAATTCATCGTTACTTGCAGAGAGGGCGACGCTATTATTTGCAGACAAACGCACAATAAATACATCGTTGCTTTGACTGTTGCGGTGATGCCAGTTAAATAGTAATTTATTTTTTCGATTATCCCATAGGCTCAACCCGTGGTGAATGGATGACGTAAGTGAATAATCTCCATTTTGAGAAATGTCTGTAGTAAATGCACCTTCTACGGCATGTTCAAATTGTTGAGTTGGTTGTGGTGCAAGATCACATGCACTGAGCAAAACAGTGCTTAACAGCAAAAAAGATTTGAAAACATTGGCTAATGGCATGATTAAATTGTCTTTGTTGATAAACAGCTTTAAGATTAGTATAAACACACTAGTTTGGATACTTGGTTTACAATTTTGTGAAGTAAAATCAAAGTTATCCATTTTAATTTAATATTTGGAGTAACAATGAAAAACGTTTTTAAAGTTTCTTTGCTAGCAGCAGCAGTGGCATTAACAGTTGGTTGTAATGCAAAAGATGAAAAAGCAACAACTACAACGCAAGAAGTTGCAGCGGTAGCGTTTAAAACAGATAACGAAAAAGCAGCATATGCAATTGGTGCTTCATTTTCTCGTTACGTTGAAACTACGTTAGAGAAACAAGCAGAATTTGGTATGGTGTTAGATAAAGAAATGATTTTGCAAGGTATCACAGATACATTACGTGGTAACTCTAAATTAACTGATGAAGAAACAATTGAAACGTTAAAAGCTTACGATGCACGTGTACAAGAAGCGGCTGAAAAAACACAAGTTGAAGCAGCAGCGAAAGCAGCAGCAGATGCAGCTGCATTTTTAGCTGAAAATGCTAAAGCTGAAGGTGTAACGGTGACTGAGTCTGGTTTACAATACTCTGTTATTACAGAAGCCGAAGGTCCTAAGCCTTCTGCTGAAGATTTAGTGACTGTTCATTATGTAGGTACTTTAGTTGATGGTACTGAATTTGATAGCTCAGTTTCACGTGGTGAGCCAGTTCAATTCCCTCTAAACGGTGTGATCCCTGGTTGGACTGAAGGTGTTCAATTAATGAGCGTTGGCGAAAAGTTCAAATTCGTTATCCCATCTGATTTAGCTTACGGTGAGCAAGGTGCGGGTCCAATCCCTCCTGGCGCAACACTCATTTTTGAAGTTGAATTATTAGATATTGAATCTCAAGCTGTTCCAGCAGAAGAAGCGGCTCCAGCAGCTGAGTAATTTTAACGGTTGTCGTTGAATTTAAAAAGGTCGCTTCTGCGACCTTTTTTATATTTCTTTTTTACGGTAATCATTAATCATGAATCAGTTTTACTCAGAGTTACTTTACCGTCATTACGCTCAATACTTTGTAATATCCATTTTCCTGATTTAAACGTTAAATGACACACACTCGCATTATGAATATTAAACATGCGAGGTGCATCCACAGGAATATGTAGTACCTTTTTAATTAACATCACAATCGATAAACCGTGCGTCATTACTGCTATCGATTGACCACTATGCTCGCTTTCAATTTCATTAAGTTTTTTAAATAACCGCGTTTGTACTTCTGCTAGTGTTTCGCCGTTACCAATACGGTAATTCAATTCCGCCGAAAATAACCGCTGCAACTTTTGTTTATCTTTTATGGTTAACTGTGCTTTGGGTTGACCATCTAAATAATCGTAACTGATTTCACGTAATCGAGCACATAGGTTTAATGGTAGTTTTTTTGCGTCTGCTAGCGGCGTGGCTGTTGTGACAGCTCGTCCTAAATCACTACAATAAATTTGTTGCAACGTTATACCTTGAAAATAGTTTACTAAGCAGGATGCTTGCCGATGACCATTATCTGTTAAAGGACTATCTGAATGTCCTTGATAAGCACCCAGTTGGTTCGATAAAGTTTCGCCATGGCGTATTAAATAGATGTCTGTCATTGTGCCTCTAATGTAAGTCAGAAGTGATTTTCGCGCTTAAAAAAAACAAATAGTGTATCCTTAGCCGATATTTTTTCAGCTAACAGTTTAACAAGAGTTTAAGTGACTATGTCTAATATTATTAAATTTGATGTCATCATTATTGGTGCGGGCGCCTCTGGTTTAATGTGCGCCATCGAAGCGGGTAAACGAGGACGTAAGGTATTAGTCATTGAACACGCAAAACGTGTTGGTCAAAAAATAATAATGAGTGGTGGTGGACGCTGTAATTTTACCAATCTCTATGTTGAACCGAGTAATTTTCTTTGTAGTAATCCCCATTTTGTTAAATCGGCATTAAGTCGTTACACACAATGGGACTTTATTGCGCTGGTGGATAAACATCAAATAGCATGGCATGAACGTGATCATGGGCAATTGTTCTGTGATGATAGTGCAAAGCAGATTGTACAGATGTTATTAGATGAGGCTAAAGCCGCTAAGGTCACAATCAAAACACAATGTGAAGTCATTGAACATCAACAAATAGCAGATAATCATTTTGCGGTACAAACTAGTCAAGGCGATTTTGAGTGTCAATCTCTAGTTGTCGCAACTGGTGGGCTATCTTTACCGAAACTTGGCGCGACTCCTTTTGCTTATCAACTTGCTGAAAAATATAATTTACCAGTTAAAGCAACGAGAGCGGGGTTAGTGCCTTTTACTCTACAGCCAGTATTAAAAGATAAATTAGTTGAATTATCTGGTATCAGCTTTCCTGCAACAGCGACAGCGATTAAAAAAAATGCTTCTAAAAAAGACAGCCCAATGAGTTTTAGTGAAGCGCTATTATTCACTCATCGTGGCTTAAGTGGCCCTGTTATTTTGCAAATATCTAATTATTGGCAAACAGGTGATACAATATTAATTGATCTATTACCTAATCAAGATTTAGATGATTTATTAGCTGAAACACAGCAAGAGCGCCCTGAATTAGCGCTTAAAACCTTACTTTCTCAGCACTTGCCTAAACGTGTTATTGAGAGCTTCTTAGGTTTAGCCAATATCGAAAGTCGTCCATTAAAACAATTTAATGAAAAAGAGTTAAAACAAGTCGTTGAATTATTTCACCAATGGCAGCCTTTAATTAACGGTACTGAAGGTTATCGAACTGCGGAAGTGACATTAGGTGGAATTGATACTGACGTGCTCTCTTCTAAAACCATGGAATGTAAATCTGTGAAAGGGTTGTATTTTATTGGGGAAGCCATGGATGTAACAGGTTGGCTAGGCGGCTTTAATTTCGCATGGTGTTGGAGTTGTGGCTGGGCAGCAGGGCAAGAAGTTTAGTGTGTTTTTAAACTGAGCGAAGTTAATAGTGACACTGCGTTAACCCTACTTTTAATTATTTATAGCACTTTAAACCCTATTTAAAGTGCTTTTTCGCTGTAACTACAGACTATTAACCAGAATAAATGTAGCTAGATAATAATACCAATTACGTTAATTAAC
>JAOFNL010000159.1 GCA_028041985.1 Psychromonas sp.
GGGTCAAACTCTGTACTGCTTTTTCCCGGCAGTATGAGACTAGTAGTCATTAATGGAGTATTCAATTCTTCTAACAACGCTAATGCTATCGCATTATCTGGAATACGAATACCAATAGTGCGCTTAGTTGGGTTCATTAAACGCTTAGGTAAATCCTTAGTCGATTTAAAAATGAAGGTATAAGCGCCAGGTGTATTGCTCTTGAGTAAACGATAAGCCGCATTATCCACTCGCGCATAAGTCGCAATTTCTGATAAATCTCTACACACTAAGGTAAAGTTATGTTTTTTATCTAAATCTCTAATCTGACAAATACGGTCTAATGCGTGTTTATTATCAATACTACAACCTAATGCGTAACCAGAATCCGTTGGATAAATAACAACGCCACCTTGCTCTATTATTTCAGCAGCCTGCTTCATCAAACGCTTTTGCGGATTCTCAGGATGCACATAAAAAAACTGACTCATAATTTCCTATCATACTTTTAACATTAAATTTTTTAACAATGAATAAACAATAATGTGTTTATCCCTGCGCCTGACAAACGTCCCAATTATGCCAAATTGGCTGACAAATTTCTGGTAAAAACAAACTTTTTCCTAAATCACGCCAACGTCCGACAAAATGAAAGTCGCTGCCTTGAGACGCTAACAAATCGTATTCTTTACTCCACATGCCTAACTGTAAACGCATTTGTGGGGATTGTTGTCCCATCGCCACCTCCATTGCATCACCACCAGCAGCTTTGAAGGTAATTAATAATTTTCTTAACCATTTATTAGATAATTGATAATGGTCAGGATGGGCTAAAATAGCTTGTCCACCCGCGGCTTGAATGACACTAATCGCTTGTGCTAAATCGACCCAATCATGGGGAACATAACCTGTGTTACCGCGGCTTAAATATTTATCAAACACTTTAGGAAATGTTGGAGCCGCGCCAATATCAACCAAATAACGCGCAAAATGGGCGCGCGTGATAGCACCATCTCCAGCCAATGCTTTTGCGCCTTCGTAAACATTAGCAATATTAGCTTTAGCTAAGCGTCGTCCCATCTCTATGGCACGTTCTTCACGCTTATTTTTTTGTATTTCTATGAGTTCAACTAATTTTGCATTTGTTGGGTCAATATTGACTCCCACCACATGAATTTCATGGTTCAGCCAATTAGTGGTAATTTCAATACCATTAATCAACTGGAGCTTTAACTTATTCTCTTCAATGTATTGCTTAGCTTCATTTAAACCATCTACTGTGTCGTGATCAGTTATCGCTAAAAAATGAACTTGTCTATTTTCTGCCCGCTGAACTAATTCGCTAGGCGTAAGCTGCCCATCAGAGGCTTTTGTATGTGAGTGAAGATCAATTAACATGAATATCCTAAAAATCACCTTGACATTAAAAGCAGAATGCAAAAAAATAGGTGCTAATTATTACGGGATGCATAATATATGATTTTTAATACAATTACTCTTAAATGTTCTTGGTGGCACTCATTCTCATAAGCGAGCAATGAGGTTTTTGTATATATAGTGTTTCTCAACAAAACCAATTCTAAAGCTCGCATATTGCGGGCTTTTTTCATATTTGGAATAAACAAAAGTAAAAACGGGTAAAATACAATGATGATCTTAACAACGGCACTTAATTGGCGATGGCAAATCAAAAAATAATAACAATCAATTTGCTAACTCATTATTAAGGAATTACATATGAATACTCAACACCCTATCGGCGTATTAAAAACCATTGAAGCACCCTGTAGTTACATTCAAGACTCATTGGGCTTATTTCAACAAATTAGTGAAGACAGCCACAATCACTTACTCTTTGATTCAGCGGAAATAGAAAGTAAAGCGCATTTAAAAAGTTTAATTTTAGTGGATGCTTGTTTAAAAATAACTTGCCAAGGATTAGTCGTCACATTAGATGCACTATCTGACAATGGTAAAGATTTATTAACTTTCATTACACCAAAATTTTCAACACAAATTATTACAGCGCAACAACCAAATCAATTACAACTCACCTTTCCACAATCAGATACAAGCGGAGATGAAGATCAACGTTTAAAATCAGCCTCTCCAATGGATGCTATTCGTTGTTTAGTTAAGCGCATTGTTAAAAAATCATCACATCCAGAGGCATTATTTATAGGTGGTGTCTTTGCCTATGATTTTATCGCAACCTTTGAACAATTAATGGAAGTACCTGATAGCGATAATACCACGCCTGATTATGCTTTTTATGTCGCTGAAACATTAATGATCCATGATCATCAAACACAAAAGAGCCAAATATTAGGCAGTATTTTTGGTGGTTTATATTCAGATGAAAGTCAGCTACGTATCAACCATCGTATCGCCGAATTACAAGGGTACTGTGATAATTTCACTGCGCCAGTTAATAAGCAAGTTGCTATTGATGCACAAGTTTCAGTCGATATTTCAGATCAAGAATATTGTGAAATTGTAGAAAAACTAAAAACAAACATTGTGAAAGGCGATATTTTCCAAGTCGTGCCGTCTCGTAGTTTTGCGTTACCTTGCCCTGATCCAATCTCTGCTTATCAAAAACTTAAAGAAACTAATCCAAGTCCTTATATGTTCTATTTAAAAGACAGTGATTTTGTTTTATTCGGTGCCTCGCCTGAAAGTGCGATTAAATTTACCCAAAGCACACAGGATGTAGAAATATACCCCATTGCAGGGACTCGTCGTCGTGGATTTAATCCAGATGGTTCTATCAACAAAGATCTTGATGGCCGTTTAGAGTTAGAATTACGTTTGGATAAAAAAGAAACTTCAGAACATCTAATGCTAGTAGATTTAGCGCGTAACGACGTAGCACGTATCAGCGAACCCGGCACTCGACATGTTGCAGAGTTATTGCAAGTTGATCGATACAGTCATGTGATGCATTTAGTCTCACGCGTCGTTGGTAAATTACGCAGTGATTTAGATGCACTACATGCTTACCAAGCGTGTATGAATATGGGAACCTTAGTTGGAGCACCAAAAATAAGTGCATCAAATTTAGTACGCTCAGTAGAGAAAAAACGCCGTGGTAGTTATGGCGGTGCTGTCGGATATATCAACGGAAATGGTGATATGGATAGCTGTATTGTTATACGTTCAGCCTTTGTTAAAAACGGTATTGCACAAGCACAAGCGGGAGCAGGCGTAGTTTATGACTCTGTCCCACAACTAGAAGCAGATGAAACACGTAGCAAAGCATCTGCCGTATTGAATGCAATTGCACTTGCCCATGGTTCAACTCTAGCAGCCGTTATGCCGAAAAGCAGTACGCCTAAAACAACTGCAACTAAGCAAGGAGTATAACCATGACAACAATGAATAACCAAAAACAAGTAACGCTATTTTTCCTTGATAACTTTGATTCGTTTACTTACAACCTAGTTGACCAATTTAAAACAGCAGGCTACCCCGTTAAAATTTATCGTAACAGCCAAAGTGCAGCGCAAATAAAATCGCATATTGATGATTGTGAAGGTGAAGTGGTTTTAGTGTTGTCACCAGGTCCTGGTACGCCAAGTGCTGCAGGTTGTATGATAGATTTAATTGCATTGTGTAAAGGCGAAGTACCTATTTTAGGTATTTGTTTAGGGCATCAAGCATTAATTGAACAATATGGTGGCGTCGTTGGCCAAGCAGATGAAATTCAACATGGTAAATCATCACTCATTGAACATTGCGGCGATAAAATGTTTGCGAGTTTATCACAACCTCTTTCAGTAGCCCGTTATCATTCTCTTGTTGGCACAACCGTTCCTGCATCACTTGAAATAGTCGCACAATACAATGGAATGTGTATGTCAATTTATCATGAGCAAGATAAGGTGATCGGTTTTCAATTTCATCCTGAGTCTATTTTAACTTGTGAAGGCGCAAAGCTTTTAGAAAACAGTCTTAATTTATTGACTGCATCGGAGAATAAGTAAATGAGCGAATATAATGTTCACCCTCTCTTAGAACAGCTTTATTTAGGTGAATCACTCACTGAGATACAAAGCCAACAATTTTTTGAAGAAGTCGTATCAGGAAACATTGATCCTATTGTTTTATCTTCTGTGATCACGGCTCTAAAAATAAAAGGTGAAACACCTACCGAAATAACCGGTGCTGCAAAAGCATTGTTAGCACACGCAAAAGCATTCCCACGCCCAGACTACCCCTTTACCGATATC
>JAOFNL010000156.1 GCA_028041985.1 Psychromonas sp.
TTTAATTAAGCGGAATGGTATTACCCTCTGAATCGTTGCTTGAACGATAACAAGTATAAAACCTACAAGATCAACCACTGAAATAGAATCGGCATGATTACTGCTGATAAAACCGCACAAAGAATTAAAGAGATAGAAGAAAATGCTCCCGACTCTTCGCTTTCTTCTAACACCTTAGCCGTGCCTAAAGCGTGAGAAGCACAACCAATCGCGACACCAATCGCTTGTTTATTTTCTACTTTGCATAACTTCAAAAATGGCAATCCAATACTCGCTCCGATAATACCCGCAAATATCACCATTGCAGCTGTTAACGAAACAATACCCTTTAAATTGCCGCTAATTTCCATCGCTATCGGCGTGGTAACGGACTGCCCAGCAAAAGAAGCAGCAGTAACCAAATCAGCACCTAACATAGGCATAATATAAAAAGCACAAAAGAAAGCGATGAAAACAGCTAATAAACAAGCAATGAGAATAAATTTAAGCTGTGACTTAATGATCTTGAGTTGCAAATACAAAGGGATCGCTAACGCGACAATAGCAGGTTCTAATAACGCGGTGATCAGCGATGTCCCCTCTTTATATTCCGCAAAAGGAATATCAAGTAACAACAACGCCGCAATCAAACTAAAAATCGTAATTAGCACTGGATTTAATAATGGGAAAGGTTTGAAGGCATATAATTTTTTAGCGGCAAAAAATAGCAATAACGTTAGTGGAGTTGCGATATAAATAAACATTATTTTTTCTCCTTCGCTAACCACTGGTAGCAATGCCCAACCATAAATAAAGTAAAGAGTGTGGTAAAAAACAATGAAAATACAATGACTAACCAATGTTCAGTGACTAAATCAAAATAATTAATTAAACCGACACCGACAGGAATAAACAATAATGCTAAATACTTAAGTACTAAGTTTCCCGTAAATTCAATCCAACTTAATTTTATTACCCCTAAAGATAAAGCAAGAAAAAGCAATAACATTCCCAAAATAGAAGCAGGAAAAGTACTTTGAAAATATGAAACAATGACTTTTGCAATGGATAAAAAAAGCAAGATAATCAATAAACCGAGCGCGAGTTGTAAGGTATTCTTTATCAATATTATTGTCTTAGCTTTTTGATCAGCTTTATCATCTGATAGAGAAGATTGAGCTGTATTTTCATTCGCTTTAGGGTTTGTTTTCAAAGGCTTCATCATGATATCAATTCAACTCAGTTAAGTGAGATGCTAGTATAGCAATTTACTGACACAGTATTCAAAGCTATTACTACTGAGACCCATGATGACTTTATCTTTACAGCAATTAACCACCGAAGGTCGCAATCAAGCAAGTGAGAACATAGACACGTTATCCTGTTTAGATATGCTCACAATAATCAATAATGAAGATAAAAAAGTAGCCGTAGCGGTAGAAGCTATTTTGCCAGAGATTGCGCAAGCAGTAGAAGGTATTAAACAAGCCTTTTCAAAAGGTGGTCGATTAATCTATTGTGGTGCAGGTACTTCTGGACGTTTGGGCATTTTAGATGCAAGTGAGTGTCCGCCAACTTTTGGTAGTCCTGCGGAGCAAGTTATCGGGTTAATCGCAGGTGGAAAAACAGCTATATTAAAAGCCGTTGAGAATGCGGAAGATAATCTTCAAGCTGGCCAATTAGACCTACAAGAAATAGCCATTTGTGAAAAAGATGTTGTAGTGGGGATTGCAGCAAGTGGTCGCACACCTTATGTTATTGGTGCAATGCAATATGCCAAACAGTTAGGTTGTCAGGTGATCAGTCTTTGCTGTAATAGTAATAGTACAATGGCTAAGATTGCAGATATCGCATTAGATGTCATTGTTGGTCCGGAAATCGTCACAGGTTCCTCTAGAATGAAAGCAGGAACAGCACAAAAAATGATACTCAATATGCTAACGACAGGAGCGATGATACAAAGTGGTAAAGTGTTTGGGAATTTAATGGTGGATGTTCAAGCTACAAACGAAAAACTAATAGAAAGACAGAAAAAGATAATTATGGAAGCGACTGGCTGTACTAGAGAAGAGGCTGAAATTGCATTAACAGAATCAGGGCAACATTGTAAAACAGCGATAGTAATGATTTTAACAGGCGTCGATGCAATTCAAGCTAAAGAAAGTTTACAGCAAAACAAAGGATTTATTCGCCAATGTATTTAATACCAATTTTAGTAAGTATGTGATCTAAATTTTGCACAGAAAAAACAATTCAATCCGAGGCGTAAATTGACGTAAATGGTTATTCCCTTTACGAAATTTACAACGAAGAAGTGAGTTGTTTTAGCCAGTAAAATAGATCAGCTATTTACTTCGATTGGTATAATATACAGATTGCTTTAATTTCATTCAAACAATAAAAAGCCCTGACAATACAGGGCTTTCTTCACAATAAATTAGGAATTAAACACAGTGTTTATTCTTCGTATAAATTTTCATAAACATAGTTAGTTGCAGCGATGTAACCTGGTACGCTACCACAGTCAAAACGCTTACCTTTAAATTTATAAGCAAGTACACAACCCGATTTAGCTTGTTCTAACAACGCATCAGTGATTTGAATTTCACCAGCTTTACCCGGTTTTGTATTCTCTAAAATATCAAAGATATCTGGTGTTAAAATATAACGTCCAATAATTGCTAAATTACTTGGCGCTGTACCCGGAGCAGGTTTTTCAACCATATCATCCACACGATAAATATCATCACGAATAACAGATCCTTTGATGACACCATATTTATGAATTTGATCTTCAGGTACTTCTTCAACGGCAACAATCGAACAGCGAAATTGATTATAAAGTGCAACCATCTGCTTTAAAACGCCATCACCATCTGCATTAATACATAAATCATCTGCAAGCACGACTGCAAAAGGTTGATCGCCAATCAATTCTTTACCGATTAGAATCGCATGTCCTAACCCTTTCATTTGACGTTGGCGAATAAAAGAAAAACGCGCACTATCCATAATTTTACGGATATCTTTTAATTTTTCTTCTTTTGGTGTACCGCTGATCTCTTTTTCTAACTCATAATTATGGTCAAAATGATCTGCTATGGAATGCTTTCCGCGACCTACAACAATTCCCATTCCTGTCATGCCTGCTTCGATTGCTTCATCGACACCAAACTCAATTAATGGTTTATTTACGAGTGGCATCATCTCTTTTGGCATAGACTTAGTAGCAGGAAGAAAACGTGTTCCGTAACCCGCAGCTGGAAATAAACATTTTTTAATCATATTTAACTACCTCTTAAAAGATAAAATAATTTTATTTACGTTATCACATTTTTTTAACAAAAACATATAGAAAATAAATAACGTTATAATACACTTAACTTCTTGTACGAGTAACACGACGACGCTCACCGGCTTTACGATGTTGATTATGCTTTTTAACCGCACGTCGAATTCTAGCTTGTGGATTAGATATTTTATTGGTTTCAACACGTACTTTTGTTTCTGTTTCACGTGGCATATTCACTAATTTACGTAAGTAGTTAACTTCTTTTAATGAGAGCTCTTGCCAACCACCTTGAGGCAATTGGTTATTTAAAATGATATTACCGTAACGCACACGCATTAAACGGCTCACCTGCAAACCTTGGCTTTCCCATAAACGACGAACTTCACGTGTGCGCCCTTCTGTTAGTACAACGTGGAACCAACGGTTAATCCCTTCTCCGCCATGCTCTTTAATATCCAAGAATTTTGCTTCACCATCTTCAAGTTGCACGCCCATACGTAAGCGATTCAAAATGGCTTCCGTCACATCACCAAAAACGCGTACGGCATATTCACGCTCAATTTGCTGACTTGGGTGCATCATTTTATTGGCAAATTCACCATCAGTGGTAAAAAGTAATAAACCAGAGGTATTAATATCCAAACGACCGATTGATATCCAACGTGCGCCTTTTAATTGAGGTAAGCGATCAAATACGGTTTTACGCCCTTCCTCATCACTGCGAGTACAAACTTCACCTTCTGGTTTGTTATAAGCTAAAATACGACAAACAACACTTTCTGCCGCTTGGTATTTTACAACGTGCCCATCAACGCGAATGACTTGCTCTTGGCTAACACGCTCACCTAAACTGACAATTTTACCATCTAGGCTGACACGCCCTTCTGAAATAACCGTTTCCATCTTACGACGAGAACCTAGACCTGCGCGTGCTAATACTTTTTGTAATTTTTCACTCATTTATTTTTCCTTT
>JAOFNL010000157.1 GCA_028041985.1 Psychromonas sp.
GGTGTTGTTGCTTTAGAGTGATATAAAGTGATTGAGACATCACCATATCACCCACCCATGAAGGGCCTATTACTAGAATTTTCATTAATGATTACTTGTTTAACCAGTTCATGTATTCAGCAGTACCTTCAGCAACTGTTTTAAAAGAGTCGTCATAACCTGCCGCTCTTAAATTAGTTAAATCTGCTTCTGTGAAAGATTGGTAACGACCTTTTAAGTGCTCAGGGAAAGTAATGCGTTCAATTTCTGCTTTACTTCCTTTTTCTTCACCATGATATTTAATTACCGCTTTACCAACTTCTAGGAATGACTCTGCCTTGCCTGTACCTAGGTTGAAGATGCCAGATACTATGTTGTCAAAGAACCATAAATTAACTTTACAAACGTCACCGACATAAACAAAATCACGTTTATGCTCACCTTCAAACAACTTAGCATTTTCACCTGCATTCAGTTGGTTGTTAAGATGGAATGCGACACTCGCCATACTCCCTTTATGTTGTTCACGAGGGCCGTAAACATTGAAATAACGGAAGCCTGTGATTTGTGGTAATGTTTCACCATGTGCTTCTGCATCTTCCCAAAGGCGTCGTACATATTGGTCAAATTGAAATTTCGAGTAGCCGTAAACGTTTAATGGTTTCTCGTATTTTAATTCTTCTTTGAAGGTATCATTACCGCCATAAACAGCTGCAGATGAAGCGTATAAGAAAGGAATATCTCGTTCGATACAGTAGTGTAATAAATCTTTTGAGTATTCATAGTTATTTTCCATCATGAATTTCCCATCCCATTCAGTGGTTGCTGAACAAGCTCCTTCATGAAAAATGGCGTCAATATTACCAAATTCTTGACCTGATACTATCTGTGTAATGAATTCATCTTTATCCATGTAGTCTAGTATTTGCAGGTCAACCAAGTTAACAAATTTTGTACCGTCAGTAAGATCATCAACGACTAAAATATCTGTAATGCCACGTTCATTTAGTGATTTAACTATATTACTACCGATAAACCCAGCGCCGCCTGTAACTATAAACATGATATTTCCTTAATATATAATGAGACTGTTATGGAATATGAAAGTGAATGATTTTAGTGCATCATAAGCACAGTTAAAAGAGATATCCATGTTTTATGTGGATCTTAGTGTGTTGATTGAGTTGAATTTTTAATAGAAGGAATAGATATGTCCACATTTAAGTTGATAGAAATAGCTGAAACAAAGCAGCGTTTACAAAGTGAAGAGGCTATTTTAGTGGATACACGTGATGCACAATCATTTGCAGCAGATCACGCTGAAGGTGCATTTCATTTAACCAATGAAACGCTTAAAGAATTTGTGGATAAAGTTGAATTTGATACGCCAGTTTTTGTTGTTTGTTATCACGGTAACAGTAGTAAAGGTGTCGCTCAATATTTAGCCGAACAAGGTTATGAAGATGTTTATAGCGTAGAAGGCGGCATGTCAATGTGGCGTCAAATGTATCCTTTAACAGCGAGTGAAAGCTAATTATGAGTGTAATTGATACAGATAGCATTGATGCTATTGGCATGGAAAAAGAAGCCAGACGTGTTTTTTTAAGCATCATTGATTCACTTGTGTGGGATTATGATGATGTTCACTTGTTTACCTTGCAGGAAAAAATTAATACCTACTTATACTTCATTGAATCAGGAGAACTAGTTAAAGCCTTACCTGATGCTGAAGGTTTTGATATTGCTATTGAGCTTATTTTAAAACATATGCCAAACGATCAAGCGATTACTTTTTTTGATAAAACGACACAAATTCTTTTAGATAAAGGTATTATTTTCGTCTTCGGGCCGAATAAAAATACGGGTTATGCTGAACAGCAAAGCTAATGTTAAAGTTAGAACAAGTTTTTTCGCTTATTTCTTGTTCTAACAACTCCTTCAAGTCAAACACTTCCCCAATATTCAATAGCTTAATTAACTTGATGTTTATTTTGTTTAAATATGTGAGGAAATAACGATTTATCCGTTGCCCCTGTTCGGTGTATTTGGGATAATCCGCCGCGATATATCTACTACTTTTATTAAATCCAATGTAATCAGGAGAAACAGATGCCTTCTCGTCAAGAGTTAGCTAACGCAATACGCGCCCTTAGTATGGATGCTGTCCAAAAAGCCAATTCAGGCCACCCAGGAGCACCAATGGGTATGGCTGATATTGCGCAGGTTCTATGGACTGACTTTCTAAAGCATAACCCAACCAACCCAAATTGGGCTGATCGTGACCGCTTCATTTTATCAAATGGTCATGGTTCAATGCTGATCTATTCTCTATTGCATTTAACGGGGTATGACCTCTCTATTGAAGACCTTAAAAGCTTCCGTCAGTTACATTCAAAAACACCTGGCCATCCTGAATATGGTTATGCACCAGGCATTGAAACAACCACAGGCCCGTTAGGCCAAGGTATCACTAATGCTGTGGGTATGGCGATTGCTGAAAAATCATTAGCTGCTCAGTTTAATAAAGAAGGCCATGACATTGTTGATCACAACACTTATGTATTTTTAGGTGATGGTTGTTTAATGGAAGGTATTTCGCATGAGGCATGTTCTTTAGCGGGCACATTGGGTTTAGGTAAACTGATTGCATTCTGGGATGATAATGGCATTTCAATTGATGGTGAAGTAGAAGGGTGGTTCACTGACGATACTCCTAAGCGTTTTGAATCTTACGGTTGGCAAGTAATTTCTGTTGATGGACATAATCCAGAAGAAATCAAAGCTGCTATCATCTCAGCTAAAGCTGAAACAGCTAAACCAACGATGATTTGTTGTAAAACTATTATCGGCTTTGGCTCTCCTGCTAAACAAGGTACACATGACTGTCACGGTGCCCCATTAGGTCTTGAAGAAATCGAAGCAACGCGTAAAGCATTAGGTTGGACGCACGCACCATTTGAAATTCCTGCTGATGTTTATGCTGGTTGGGATAACAAAGAGCAAGGTCAAGCTGCAGAGCAATCTTGGGATGACAAATTCGCAGCATACGCGACGGCTTACCCTGAATTAGCAAGTGAATACAAACGTCGTGTTAATAACGAATTACCTGCAGAGTGGGAAGCAAAATCTTCTGCTTACATCGCAGACTTACAAGAAAATCAAGCTAATATTGCAACACGTAAAGCATCACAAAACTGTATTGAAGCATACGGTGCAATGCTACCTGAGTTATTAGGTGGATCTGCTGATTTAGCGCCATCTAACTTAACAATGTGGTCTGGTACTAAAGCCATCACTGCGGATGATGCAACAGGTAACTACTTACATTACGGTGTACGTGAATTTGCTATGGCTGCCATCATTAACGGTATTGCACTACATAAAGGGTTTGTTCCTTACGGTGCAACTTTCTTAATGTTCATGGAATACGCACGTAATGCATTACGTATGTCTGCATTAATGAAGCAACGTTCAATTCAAGTATTTACCCATGACTCAATTGGTTTAGGTGAAGATGGTCCAACTCATCAACCTGTAGAGCAAATTGCGAGCTTACGTTTAACCCCAAATATGAATACATGGCGTCCATGTGACAGCGTTGAATCTGCTGTTGCTTGGAAGTTTGCAATTGAATCTGTGGATGCACCAAGTTCATTGATCTTCAGCCGTCAAAACCTAAAACCACAAGCGCGTGATGTACAGCAATTAGCTGATGTTGCTAAAGGTGGTTATGTATTGATTGATTCAGCAACACCTGCAGAGATCATTCTAATCGCAACGGGCTCTGAAGTTGAATTAGCAGTTCAAGCGTCTGCTGAACTAACAGCACAAGGCAAAGCAGTACGTGTGGTTTCTATTCCTTGTACTGAGCAGTTTGAACTTCAATCTGCAGAATACAAAGAGTCTGTATTACCAGCACGCGTGACTAAGCGTGTCGCTATCGAAGCGGGTATTGCGGATTACTGGTACAAATATGTTGGCCTAAATGGCGCAGTTATTGGTATGACTACTTTTGGTGAGTCTGCACCTGCAGACCAACTATTTGAAATGTTTGGTTTCACTGTTAAGAACGTAGTAGAAACGGCTAATTCTTTATAATTAGCCTTTCAATCATCATTATTTAAGCCGCGTTTTTCGCGGCTTTTTTGTTGCTATTGTTTACAGAAAAACATCTTTCAATATTTATCTCTTTCTCATATTCAAGTAGTGTGAAGTCTTTCTGATACAGAGTATAAATTTTATCTTTAACTAGTTGATTA
>JAOFNL010000158.1 GCA_028041985.1 Psychromonas sp.
TTTGGTCAAGTTCATTAACCCAGATGGAAGGGTTTGAATTTAGATTCTTTGTTCAGTTCTTTCATAATCACGGTTTATTAAATATTGCAGATCGTCCTCAATGGTACGTCATTCCCAAAGGGTCAAGAAGTTACCTCGCCCCTTTATGTGAACCATTTAAAAAACGTATCCATTTAAGCACCAAACTACACAGTATTAAGCGTTTAGATGGGAAAGTGACGTTAACTTTTGAAGACCAAAGCGATCAAATATTTGATGAAGTCGTGATAGCAAGTCATTCAGATCAAGCTTTAGAGCTACTTAGTGATGCAACTATAAAAGAAAGAGCGGTGTTGTCAGCCATGCCTTACAGTGAAAATTCAGTGGTATTGCATACAGATATCAGTTTGTTGCCAGCTCGCAAAGCAGCATGGGCAAGTTGGAATTACCAGCTAAGTGCAGATAGAACAAAAGCAGCCAGCGTGACTTACAACATGAACATATTACAAGGATTAACAGCAGAGCATACTTTTTGTGTCACTTTAAATCAAAAAGAGGCCATCGCCCCAGAAAAAATATTAAGAGAATTTACTTATCATCATCCCATTTTCTCTTCTGAGTCGATTAAAGCGCAAAAGCAACGTGACTTAATTTGTGGCTTGAACCATACCCACTTTGCAGGTGCATATTGGCATAATGGTTTCCATGAAGATGGCGTGAGAAGTGCAGTTGAAGTGGCTGAACGTTTTTATTGCTACCTTGATGCTTTCCAAAATAACAATCATTGTAATTACTCATAATGCTAATAAATTAAGGATTTTACATGCAATTTAGTGATAGTGCTATTTATGTGGGTAACGTGGTTCACAAACGTTTTTACCCTAAAAAACATAGCTTCAACAGTACGTTATTTATGTTAGCACTAGATGTTTCTGATATTGAAAATACGCAGTCTAATCATGGTGTTTTTGGATTTGCTTGGTTTCATCCATTGAGATTTGTTGAAAAAGACTATTTACACAGTAATGAGCAGAGCAATAATAATTTAACTAAAAACGATCTAAAAAGTGAACCTAACTTATTGTCTCAACGTATTAAAACTAAAGTCGGTGATTTAAAGGGTTCAACTGATATACAACGTATCGTCATGTTGGCTCAAGTAAGATGTTTTGGGATTTATTTTAGCCCGGTAAACTTTTATTTTTGTTATGACAAAAATAATCAATGTTCACAGATGTTGGCTGAAGTTAGCAATACCCCTTGGAATGAACGGCATTATTATTTAGTTGATTTGTTCGCATCTGAGCAAGATAAAATCAGTAAAAAGGTGTTTCAAGTATCACCATTTATGAATTTGGATATGAGTTACCATTGGCACGTAAAGCCGCCACAGGAAAATAGCGATAAATTACTGGTTAAAATAGAAAATTTACGAACTCAAGATTCAGGTGAGATAAAAAAACTATTCGAAGCCAGTTTAATATTAAAAAAACAAACATTTAGTAAAGGCAATTTATTTCGTATCTGGGCTCAAATACCGGTCATGACCGTCAAGATAGTGATTGGTATTTATTGGCAAGCATTAAAGTTGTTTATAAAAAAAGTGCCCTTTATTGGCTACCAAAAAGCAACTTAGCACTGTATTTATTATTTTAGGAGTATTCAATGGAAGAGATACAAAATGGGACTGTAGCAACTTCAATTAATTGGTTTGATAAAAGCTGTCGTTCATTAGTACATTCTGTCTTTTTAAAGCTTAGCTATGGTCAATTAGAAGTCGTGGAAGGTTCAGATCATTTTCTTTTTCCAGTTGAAAGTAATCAAGATGATAAAAGTGAAACAGAAATAAAAGGTAAAATTCATATTCACGATATGAGTGTTTATCGTGATTTTGTTAAAGGCGGTAGTATCGGTGTTTCTGAAGCCTTTATAGCAGGTAAATGGAGCAGCCCAAACCTGACAAATGTAATACGTATTTTTGCAAAAGCGCAACAACAAACAGATACTTTAGATGCGAATAAATCTTTATTAAATAAAATAAAAAATGCATTTAGTCATTGGCAGAATAAAAATACTCAGTCAGGATCGAAGCGAAATATATTAGCCCATTACGATTTGGGTAATGAACTATATACGCGTTTTTTAGATCCTCAAATGCAATATTCTTCAGCTATTTATCCTTCAGAATCAACTACGTTAGAATTTGCACAACTGTGCAAATTACAAACTATCTGTGAAAGATTATCCCTTTCAAAAGACGACCATCTATTAGAAATTGGTACAGGTTGGGGCGGTTTAGCTATTTTCGCCGCCCAGCGTTACGGTTGTAAAGTAACTACAACAACTATTTCGGATGCTCAGTTTGCCTATACCCAAGAGCGTGTAAAATCGTTAGGTCTTGAAAATCAAATTACTTTGTTAAAAGAAGATTATCGAGATTTAACAGGCACCTTCGACAAAGTTGTTTCAATTGAAATGATTGAAGCTGTTGGTTTTGAGTTTTTATCTAGCTTCTTTAAACAATGTAATGATCGTTTAAAAGTGGGTGGGAAATTATTAATACAGGCCATTACAATTGCTGACCAACGTTTTGATCACTATAAAAATAATGTAGATTTTATTCAGCGTTATATTTTTCCCGGAGGTTTCTTACCGTCTATCAATGTGTTGTCTAAACACCTGAAAGAAGACACGCAATTAGTCATGGAAAGTCTTGACGATATTGGTTTAGATTACGCTAAAACTTTAGCTGATTGGCGTACTAATTTCTTATCATCTTGGACTGAATTAACCCATTTCGGTTACGATGAAGAGTTTAAACGGTTATGGTTATATTATTTTGCTTACTGTGAAGGCGCTTTTTTAGAACGTTCTACTAGCGCGGTGCATTTAGTCGCAAGAAAATAATTTAACGATTATTACTGGTTTTAGTTAGTTTTTTACCAAGTTATTATCAACCTATACCGGTTTATTTTGGTATAGGTTTTTTTTAAATTTTTGAACCATTAAAAAGTAGATCCTCGAGTTATTAATTATTAAGGCTCCATTATGTTTTCACTTTCTCGACAACGTTCACTTTTTGCTTTATCTGTATTAATGCTGTTGGTGTTGTTTAATGTTGGTTGTAGTCAACGTGAATTAGAACCTAGTTATCAACATGCAGAGTTTTTACCTGCATTTAATCAGCCATCTTTTGTTGAATACCAACAACAGACCAAATCGTGGTTAGCCAATAACCGTTATTTCATGACCAACGACCAAGAACAAGAATTGTCATTAGTATTACCCAAAGAGTTTGTACCCGTTAAAGCAAATGGAAAAGCGGTGTTACTGGTTCATGGATTGGGGGATACACCTTATAGCTTTATAGATGTCGCCGCTCACCTTGCTGATAAAGGCTATTTAGTCCGTACCATCTTATTGCCCGGACATGCCAGCAAAGTTGGTGATTTAATCTTACCTTCTTTGACCGATTGGCAAAATGTCGTTGATCACCACATTAATTTACTTAAACAACACAGTAATCACATTTGGTTAGGCGGTTATTCTACCGGTGCTAATTTGGTCATGAGTAAAGCGTTACAAGATGATGATATCGAAGGCGTGTTACTGTTTTCACCTGCGTTTAAGCCACAATCATCTGCTGTGCGTTGGGCTGGATTAGCAGGGTATTTTGTTAAATGGGCAGACCGAGATCCTGAAGATAACCCACTACGTTACAGCTCGTTACCAATGAACGCGGCTGAAGTTTATTATCAGACCGTACAAAATGTCCAAGAAGATCTAGAGGATAAAGTATATAACAAACCCGTCTTTATGATGATCAGCGAAGGCGACCAAGTGATTGATACCGAATATGCACTGGAAGTGTTTAATACAAGAATGATTCATCAAAATAACTACTTAGTTTGGCTTGGTGAAGTTGCTCCAAAAGCCAATAACACCAGTCAGTTCTCGATGGATTTACCAGAAAAACGTATCTCTAACAGTTCACACATGGGTATTCTATTTTCACCACAGAATGCTTATTACGGTGAAAAGGGCAGTCATCTAATTTGTGATAATGGCCAACCACCAGCATCTAAAAAAGCTTGCGAAGCAGGTGATGAAGTCTGGTTTTCTTCATGGGGATTTGAAAAAGAAAGTCGGGTACATGCGAGATTAACTTATAACCCTTATTTTGAAGAAAGTATGTTGTTGATGGATCAGGTGATGGGTAACGATTAGTTTTATTAAGTGAGTAGTGATAATG
>JAOFNL010000016.1 GCA_028041985.1 Psychromonas sp.
ATTAGTTCACTAGGTTGACCAGAAATATCAAGGCTTTGAAGCGTCGTTCTTGGTGGTGTATTGTCGCCACCACAAGCGCTGAGAAAGAGACATACACTAGCAATAAAAAGCAGGGATAAATCGTTTGTTTTAACATTCATTATTGTTGAACCATATTATTGTCGAATAACCTAGCTAAGCCGAAGCGAGTTTGATCTAGATAGCTATTCAGATGATCTCGTTTAGTTTGTAATATGAGAGTGACCATTTCTTGGACTAATTGTATGTAGTTGCTATTAAGTTGTTTGAATTGTTGATTCAACTGGTTGTTTTTCATTTTCTCTAACCAAGGTGAGAACGCCTTCAAACGAGCTTGATGAGCGAATACATACTGTGGGAAAACAGCGCTAAAATCTAAATGTATTTTGTTGATATCCATGGTGGTTCTATTACTGATGTTAATAGGGTATGTTTTTAAATCTAACGGTTGCTTCATTAAGGTTGAAATCTGTTTTATTTTTTCTTCGTAATAACTTCCAGCTTGAGTATATCCGATTGATGCCGTTGTCCATTGCTGTGATTTTTCATAAAAGAAAGGCATTAACAAATGTGCTTCATCAATGGGTAGATCATCTTGGTTTTTTGCTTTTAATAAGCGACTGGCGTTAAGTGCTTTTATATAATCATCTTGTTGTGCCGCAGTTAATGCGATTCCCAAGAGCGCTTGGTTTGCATAAAAACTATCAAGGGTTACCTGTTGAAATACCTTAGTTGCATTGCGGTAATAGCCTTTGTGCAATAATGAATATCCTAATGTGATATTGAGTCGGTTAATTGCATTGTTGTTATTGTTAATGTCTGAACGTTTATCAAGCGATTTAATCATGTTATGAGCTTCACTCCACCAACCTTGTCTAATATTGACTAATGCAATATTGAATTGCGCAATATTCCAGTAACTAGAATCCGCTGGTATTTTTTCATAGGCTTTCTGCGCATCGCGATGTTTAGCTAATTTTTGTAGAGAGTAACCCTTAATAAGCATACGGTGTTGATAGGTTTGGGGCGCTAAGTTGAGACCATCATCTTGTAAATATTGTAAACTTTTTTGCCATTGTTCTCGTTGGAAATAATAATGGGCTAATAAATAATAGCTATGTGTCACAGTGGTTGAGTCAGCTTGTTGCTCAATGGATGTAATTAATGAAAGCGCGGTGGTTATTTCATTGTTGTCCAAGAGTATTTCAAGATAAGCATAAATATCTCGATGGTCGTAATTGTTTTTGAGTAAAGTTAAATTATTAACAAGTAAAGCAACAGATTTTATAGCATCGCTTTTTTGCTCGTTTATTGCTTGATTCAATTGTTCCATTGATGAATAAATTGAAATATTGAAACGGGGATCCTTAACTACTGCTCGATAAAATTGTTTGTTAAAGTTTTGATCTAATTCATCAAGTGCGTTTAATTGTTCACCTAGATCGTGTGTAACAGCCGCATTACTGTATTGACTAAAAAAAACAGTACATAGCAATACTAAATTCAATAAAGCAGTAAGTAATTGCGTTGATTTTGACCCATTAATTTTATGCATTGACTATCTTATATTTTAATCATGAATATTTTACTTACTATTTAAAGTGTTAGCCCACTGTTTATATCAATAGCAAACAGTGGGCTAATTATCACTTTATTAAAGTGTGCTATCGCCTATGAGATTATATAGCTGAATAATCCATCTTCAGAGACATTCACTTCAATATGTGAGATTTCTTCATTGTTGGACATTCTTGATAAACACTCTATCGCCATTTCTGGTAACAAGGTGCGTGTTAATATATTTTCAATATTACGTGCACCTGTATCTACTTCTTGGCTTCTCGCAAGGATATGAAGCATCACTTCTTCATCATAACTAAAAGTAGCGTTGTAATGTTGCTTCACTCGTTTAGCAATTCTATCCATATTAATCTTACAAATTTTCAGTAAATTCTCATCACCTAATGGGTAATAAGGAATGACGGTAGTTCTACCCAAGAAAGCGGGTTTAAAATAGTTTAATAATTGCGGACGGAAATTATCTAATAAAACATCAGGATCAGGTAATTCTTCACTTTGTGCGCAAATCGCACGAATGTGTTCTTCTCCTGCATTAGAAGTCATGATAATAATGGTATTTCTAAAATCGATATCACGACCTTCACCATCTTTAATCGTCCCTTTATCAAATAAATTATAGAAAACATCTTGTACACCAGGATGTGCTTTTTCCATTTCATCTAACAAAATAATACTGTGTGGTTTTCTACGCGCAGCTTCAGTTAATACACCACCTTCACCGTAACCTACATAACCTGGAGGTGACCCAAGTAACATAGATACTTTATGCTCTTCTTTAAACTCTGACATATTGATACAGGTAATATTTTGTTCACCACCATAGAGTTGATCAGCTAATGCAAGGGCGGTTTCAGTTTTACCAATACCACTAGAGCCAACCATAAAGAAAACACCAACAGGTTTACGTGGGTCAGTTAAGCCTGCTCGTGATGTACGGATACATTCTGCAATCGCTTCCAATGCGTGCGATTGACCGATAACACGTTTTTCTAAGTTTTCACGTAAGTTCATGATCTCTTTTATTTCGTTTGAGACCATTTTACCAACAGGGATACCCGTCCAGTTTGCAACTACTTCTGCGATTGCCTGACTGCCAACATTGACTTGAATCATTGGTTGATCACCTTGCAATTCAGCTAATTCGGCGATCAGTTTATGTAGTTTGTCTTTCACATCTTGAAGTGCCGAGTCACTTAATAATGCTTCATCTTTCTCTTTTGACTCGTTTATTTTGGCTCTGTTTTCCGCACTAAAGTTTGCTTCAATTTGTTTCTGAAGTACGTGGATCTCTGCAACAAGAGTCTTTTCTTGCTCCCATTGTGCTTCTTGGTTAATTAATAACTCGCTAAGAGTTACTTCTTTTGCGATTAATTCTTCAATAATTTCTTCGTGATTGCCTAACGTTGCATTTTCACGTTGCAGTGATTTGATTGTTGTTTGTGTTTGAGTAATATCTCGGCGAGTGGTTTCTACACTTGCAGGTGTTGCACTTTGGCTTAAAGCAACACGGGCACAAGCTGTATCAAGTAGACTAACTGATTTATCGGGCAATTGACGAGAAGTAATATAACGGCTCGATAATTTAACTGAATCTACTATTGCTTCATCCATGATGCGAACACCGTGGTGATTTTGTAGCATACCAGCAATTGCACGCATCATATTGATTGCTTTTTCTTCGCTTGGTTCTTCAATTTTTACCACTTGGAAACGACGGGTTAAAGCAGGGTCACGTTCAAAATATTTTTTATATTCAGCCCAAGTTGTTGCTGCAATTGTTCTTAGTTCTCCACGTGCAAGTGCTGGTTTTAATAAGTTAGCAGCATCGCCTTGACCTTCTTTTCCGCCTGCACCAATTAAGGTATGTGCTTCATCGATAAACATAATGATAGGTTGAGGAGACGCTTTTACTTCTGCAATGACAGACTTAAGACGATTCTCAAATTCTCCTTTTACACTGGCTCCTGCTTGTAAT
Source organism: Psychromonas sp. (assembly GCA_028041985.1). Taxonomy (GTDB): domain Bacteria; phylum Pseudomonadota; class Gammaproteobacteria; order Enterobacterales; family Psychromonadaceae; genus Psychromonas. The sequence goes on from JAOFNL010000016.1 coordinate 3,575, forward strand.
AAACCAAGATCAAGAGAACGTACACACACGCCTTTAAGCGCATCAGGTACATCGCCAGAGGCAATACGTAATGCAAAGCCTTCAACAACTGCTGTTTTACCTACACCAGCTTCACCGGTTAGAATAGGGTTGTTTTGACGGCGTCGAATTAAGATATCAATGATTTGTCGAATCTCTTCATCTCGGCCTAAAATAGGATCTATTTTCCCATTTTTAGCATCTTCCGTTAAGTTAACGGTGAATTTATCCAAAGAAGGGCTGTTACTTGCCACTACCGAAGCTGCCGATTGTGTTCCGGAAGTATCTCCCATTGAAGAGTTAGCCGATTCCGCAGTACTACCTACGATAGCGCGTGTAACTTCACGTAATGATTCTGGTTGAATTTTTTTAAGTTCGCCAGATAAAGCCGATGTCGATTGACGTAAACTGTCATCCAACATCAGCGCTGTCAAAATATGTGCAGATGTGGCAATAGGTTGACCGTATTCAACAGAGGCTAACATCCATGCATTTTTACTGATATCAACAATTGCTGGTGATAATGCTGGAGCACGTGTATTGCCGCCTTTGATGCGGTCTAATTCACGATTTAAATCTTGCTGTAAACGACCTAAATTGATATCAAACTTTTCAAGTACTGCTGAAATATCAGAATCAGGTACTTCAAGCAACTTCAATAACCAATGTTCAATCTCAACATTAAAATGTGTACGAGCAAGACAAAGCCCTGCTGCTCCCTCTAACGCATTTCGAGACGTCTCGTTTAACTTACCCACAAGAGATTTTAAATCTATAGTTACCATATTTATTCCTTAATAATCCTTTATTAGAGCGCTGTTGATATCAACAAACACCTTGAACTTTATTGCAGCACTTAATGCCACAGATTTTAGTGAATCTATCATTGTCGTTATAAAACTCTCCAACACCACCTGCACGGAGTATCCATTGATATTGTTGGTTTTCGAGGTAAACAGTACCTGAAGAGAAACAAGGTAATAGTTGATAATGTGTATTTGACTCTTGATTCTCTGCGACCGAAGAATAGGTTAAGAAGTCTTTCAACTTTTGTTCATCAACGACAAAACCTTTACATACGTCTTTCATACTTATGCGCGTACTACTACTTTGGCCTTGTTGGATCACTTTAATATCATCAATCGGTTCTCGACTGAAGGAGCAAGCCGATAAAGCAATAATCGTGAAAAACAAAATTGTTCTTTGAAAAATAGAATCTATAAATAGTAATTTAGGACTGTGCAAAGTCTGTTTATTAAACATTCGGAGACCTCACTGAAACAGGAATATTAATGATTTCATTAGGGTTACTCCTTAATGATTTGGATTTGCCTAATGTCGTTGTCCAGCCAAGAATGGGGCCGTTTTTAGACGTTAATGTCGTACTCGCAGGCATGTCTTTTTTAAGTACCTGTAAGACAAAGCTGAAATCGTGCTCAAAACCAAGATATAGTTGCACCATTTCATTCAGTGCTTTTAAATGTGGGGTATTAGGAGTGAATTTTTTAAGCTGTGTTGAATTAAGCGGGCCTAAAATAATATTAACTTTACCCTGAGTAAACCAACCTTGTTTACCAAGCATTATGTTACGTCCTAACTGATTATTTTGCCCTTCAGCACCATTTATAGGCAAACGAGTTCTAACATCGTCGATCAATTCTTGCCACTGCCCTACAAACTCTTTGATTTGTACTGGTAATTGGAAATGGCTCTCTAATATTTGTTTTAAACCAGACGCACTGCGTACTTGACTATTTAATAAACCAGCATAATAAAGTAAAGATTCATCTTTTGTATAAAGTCGATTATTGAGATGCTTTGTACCTAGCCCAACTAGCGACAGCAACATCTTAGTAAAATTATCTTGATTACTTTTATCTTTTAAACGAGCTCTTTCATATTGAAGTGGTGCAGAATATTTTATGGAAGCCTGAAAAAATAACGAAGTCGTACGATGATTAAATAAATTAAAAAACGTCTCCATATTATTATCTTTTTGTTTTAAACGTTTTAAAACCATTTCTGAATAGTGGTAAGGCATGACTCCCTGACTGCCAGTTAAACCAATAAAATTAACTTCCATTTTCCACTGTTTGTTATGATCTAATTGCTTATCTAGATAACTGACAGAGGAAATTTCAGCAGCTGAAAATGATAAAGACTGGCGTGTATTAAATCTAATACATTCTGATTGAGGAGGCATAAACTGCCCTACAGCATGAATTGCCGTATTATTTATAAGATTGTTGTAACTATTCGCTCGCTCCAACATCCTGACCGCTTGTTTAAATGAAAACTGGTTAGGATAAGTACTTAGCGTCTCAATTACAGTAGTATTTTTTCGCCAGCTCGAGGTGGACATTTTTTTAAATAACCTTCTTTGTTTTTTGTTTTAATCAATAGTTTTGTGAATGAATTAATAGAGCAATACAGGCCAAAAAAGTGCTCTAACATAGTAGAAAACAGGTAAATACTACTGCCGCTTAATAAAGAATCATCTAATTTAATCGTGATTTCGATGCCACGGCACATAGCAGTATGGCCATCGATTAATAATGGTGCACTGATTGATTTTGCTTCCACATTAATAATCGAGTCAATCGTTGCTCTTGTGACTGCTGAGCCTTTAAAGTCATATAAACGCAATATTTCTTGGAGTGCCATACGTCCACTATCACCCGTTAGCGATAAAAAGTTTAAATTAAGGTGTGATAATAAACGCCAACGTGCATGGTCTCGTAATGGCGGTCGAATCGCATGGGTTGGTTGCACTAAATAGCGAATTGCAGAACACGGTGGAGCACTATCAACACATTGAAGTTGTGATTCACCAACAGAATAGGGAAGTTTTTGTGGTAAATCTCGATTACTTGACAAGGTTTCAATCGTTAATGTTCTATCTTCTGGAACATTCGGGTTAAAAGAGAGATCAACCAAAGATAAAAAGACATCAGTTCCTTCATCTCGATTGAAATTATCTAATTTAGCATGTCGCCTAGCTGCGAGCCAAAATGCATGTGAGTCATTATCCTGCTGCTCATGATTGATGCCATAAAAGGGAAGGTAATCTACATCTTCACCATAATATGAAGAAGCTGTTACCTGTTTGATACTATAAATTTCATAACCATCAGTACGTCGTGAATCTGGGGTGATTTTATATTCATGTTGGGTATGTTCTAATTTAATCGGTTCGGCAGTATGCTCAAATAAATTAACAACGGGCGTACATCCAAGATTAAACGTACTGGCTGAAATATTGTGTTCTAGTTCAACGCTGGTGTCATTTAAATAAATGTACAGCTCTAATGTATCTGTAGTTTGATCTGAGAGTTTATCTGCAATACCTTCGATATCAACAAACATGAACTTTTCTGGAAAAGCGAAATATTCTGTTAATAATCGGTAGCCAACAAAAGAAGCATCAGAATAAGGTAATAAACCTTCTTTTGTTGAAAAACCAACAGGTTTAATCGCCAATGGTCCTAAATTGATCGGCGATTTATCTGACGCAGAGGTTGCCATGATTGTGCGATTACAATCATTTAATAACATTTGGTATAACGGGTTAATATGCTGGGGTTGTCCTTTTAAATAGAAACGTAGTTTATCCACCGCTAAATCAGAAAAATGAATGTCACTAGAAAAGGTTTTTAATGCAATTTTTAAAACACTTGATGCACCACGGACACTATCTGATCCAGGAGTTGCACTCGGCATACCAATTAAATTAGCTGATGTAACTTCTATTGGCAAGAGAGGTACGTCGTAACTGGTCGTAAAGCGACAATTTTCTCCTTGAAACTGTGTTGTTTCTAATAAGGTACCGCGAGCAATAGGGTAATTAGAATCTAACTGTTCTTTATCTGCAACAAATTGAATAATGGACATGGAAGGGATCGGTCGCTGATAGTGAGGGTACAACAACCCTAAAAGCGCATCACTAATCTCTGGGAAATCATCTTGAAGTTTATGTTGAATACGCGCATTCAAAAAAGCAAAACTTTCCACCAAGCGTGATACATGTGGATCTTCAATATTGTCATTATTAACCCCTAAACGTGTTGCAATTTTAGGGTGTTCTTTAGAGAACTCTGCACCTAACTGGCGCATATAAACGAGTTCTTTTTCATAATAGGGAAGTAATTCATCTGCCATAACTAAGTTCCTTAACACTCACTGAGCGAGTTACAGAATCAAGAATCGAATCGTATATTACGACTTCCGGAACGGGATCTGCATAGATAACAGTGTCGATACGAAAACGCAATGTTCGATCAACACTCTCCACATTTTCAATAAAAGAGACTTTTACAGATTTGAATCGTGGTTCATAGGTTTTTAATGTATTTTCTAATTGTTTAATGAATTGATTACGACGCATGATATCCATGATATTGACAGTCGCTAAATCGGGTAAGCCATAATTAAAAAATAGATTTATCTACTTCTACTAAGTCATTATCGGGTTGAATTAAATAGAAACGAGTATTAAGTAGTGATTCAAGATCTCGACGAATACTCACTCTCATTTGTTTAACAAGTTGATGATTATCAACACCAGATTCAGTTTTTTGTTCAGGATGATCATCAAATAATCTATCTAAAATAGAAGGACGTAACTTTTTGTTTTTCTCAACACGTGCCATGTTCATTTCCTAAAAGCCGCAAGTTCAGTCACTAATTCAAGTTCTGATACCATTTGATCGAGTTGGTAATGAGGTTGTATGTGAATCACACATAAATAACTACCTTGTTTATTAGGGTGCTCTTTTACTCTCACATAGCCGTCTTTTAAGGGATATTTTGCTTGTTCTTCCCAATCAAGGTCTTCACTACCTGTTGTATATTTCATTAACCATTGGCGAATATAATCTTCACATTTTTCGGCACTAATAAATGAGCCCACTTTATCTCTGACCATTAACTTTATGAAATGAGAGATTCTAGCGCCGCATAGCACGTGTTGTAGCATTGAAGATATTTTGGCGTTGGTATCTACATCCAACGTTGAATATTTTTTAGGTTTATGAATAGACTGATTATTATAAAACGTGCAATAAGGAGATAGGTAGCCTTGGCACAACGGGATAAAACCTATTTCACTTATTCTTTTTTCAAGCGCATCGGTGATAACCACATTGGTTGTTGGTTTGAAAGCAACGTCATGGCTATCTGTAGCATGTGCATCAATGGCTAATTCTTTAAAAATACCACCGGATAGATGATTGCGTGGTGCGCCACGAATATGTCCAAACCAACCTATATCTGCAAACTCTCTAATGAGAATACAGCCAAAAGCATAACTAGCATTTCCCCATAAATGGTTCTTACTGCTGCTCGCATTATGTTCGCTAAAATGTAAGCCTTTATAACTTTCCATCTCGTTATTGTAAGGACGGCGCATTAGTATTTTAGGTAAAGTTAAGCCGATAAAACGAGTGTCAGTTAGCTTGCGAAGAGCATTCCATTTTGCATATTCAGATTGGTCAAAAATACTTTCAAGTTCAATTGGTTGCCCAATCCCTGAAAAATCATCCATGCCAAATAATTCACTGGAGGCAGATGCGATAAATGGTGAAAATGCTGCTGCGGCAATTTGTGCAATACCAGCTAAAGTTGAAATATCATCAGTAGGGTGGTTGATACTAACACGATGACTGATTTCATAATCACCTATAATTGCACCGTATGGTTCACCACCTGGACTACCATACTCTTCACTATAGATTTTTTGGAATAGCTGACACTGGTCGAATTCTGTGGCTTTATTAATGTCTTTGACCACTTCAGACCATTTCATATCCAACATTTTTATCTTGATATCTCGAGCGCCATTAGCTTGTTTAACAAGTAGCCAAATTCCGCGCCAAGAAGACTCTAATTTTTGTAATCTCGGATGGTGAATAATTTCATTAACTTGATCATTAATTAACTGATCGATATCTGCAATGACCGCTTGTAAGGCATTCTTTGCTTTTTTGGGACAATTTAATTTGCTGTTATGAATAAAATTTTCAAGACAATATTGTAACGCTTTACTATCGTCTTTTTCATTCACAAAATCAGAGCTATTAGTGATATAAGTTGGTTGCTCAAGTACAGTATCAAATAGCATTTTTTGCTCAGAAGTTTGTAACATGGGGGAATAGGCCACAGGTGTAATTAATCCCTTAAAAAGGGAAAATAGGTTTGACGTTGTGGTCTATATAGGAAATACATAATGACCCTAAAAGCATAGTTTTTGGCGAGAAAATACCATCAACAAATAAAATATAATTCGTTGATGGTTGATTATCGCCTATAAACACTGTGCCCAATTGGGTCATTACGTATTCCTTTACATTGTCGCTGACATTAAATGACAGCAAGTTTCATTAGCTAGACTTTGGAATTTTTGCTACTAAACGTAATGATGCGCTTAGTTCTTCCATTTGTAACCAAGGTTGTAAATGTGCGATGGCACTGTACGAACCTGGTTGCCCTGGTACTTCTTTCACTTCAACTTTTGCTTCACGTAACGGGTAACGAGCTTTCATTTCTGCACTTGCATCAGAGCTGTTATTAACATAAGTATTGATCCATTTGTTTAACCATTCTTCAGCTTCAGAAGCTTCTACAAATGAACCTATTTTGTCACGACCCATTACTTTTAAGAAATGAGCGATACGTGCAGTTGCCATGATATAAGGTAGTCGAGCTGAAATTTCAAAATTAGCCGTTGTATCAGGGTCATCAAACTTTTTCGGTTTTTGAGTTGTTTGCGCACCGAAGAAAACAGCATAATCTGTGTTTTTATAGTGACATAACGGTAAGAAACCAAGTTTACTTAATTCAGCTTCACGACGATCCGTTATACCAATTTCAGTTGGACATTGTTGATCAATATCACCATCATCACTAACAAATGTATGACTAGGTAATCCTTCGACTTTACCACCACCTTCAGCGCCACGAATACTTGTACACCAACCGTATTCTGCAAAAGAGCGAGAGAGAGTTGCACCCATTGCATAAGCTGCATTCATCCAACAATAATGATCATGTTGACTTTGTTTTTGGCGTCCCGTGCTATCCAATGAACCTTCTTCAAAATTAAATGCTTCGATTGGTTTTGTCGATTGTCCATAAGGTAAACGAGCAAGTACACGAGGCATTGTTAAAGTTACAAATCGAGAGTCATCACTATCGCGGAAACTGCGCCATTTGATATATTCAGCAGAATCGAATATTTTTTCTAAATCACGAGGCTTAGATAATTCAGAGAATGATTCAAAGCCAAACATCTCTGGGGCTGTCGCTGCTATGAATGGGCAGAAACCTGCTGCAGCGATATTCGAAATGTTTGATAATAAATCGACATCATTAGGGTGTGCTGAGAATTCATAATCACCAATTAACGCAGCATAAGGTTCACCACCGGCAGTACCAAATTCACTTTCATAGATTTTTTTGAAGGTTTGGCTTTGATCGAATTCAACCGCTTTTTCTAAATCTTTTTGAATCTCTTTCTTACTCGCATTGAGAACACGAATTTTTAGTTGAGAACTTGTTTCGGAATTCATAACAATATGATGAAGTCCGCGCCATGAACCTTCTAATTTATTAAATTTTTCATTTTGCATAATCGCAGAAAGTTGTTTAGATAAAGCCGCATCAATTGCATCTATGGCACTGTTTATGGTTACTGTTAAGCTTTTATCCCAACTAACCGTTCCGTTCAAAGCTTCTTGCGTTAATGTTTTAAGTAATGCCTCAGTTTCATCTCGCGGTGTTTGGCGAGTTGCACTAATTGCTTGTTCTAAAAAGCCTAGCCCTGAACTTTCAACTACTTCTGCTTCAGCTTGGTTGGATAAATTTTCTGTTGAAGACATTATTTATCCCCTTCATTTTCATCAGATTGAACACCTAATTCGCCAGACAATGAAGCAAGAGCTTCAGTGTTGTTTAAAATATTTTCTAGTAAATCTTCAAGTTCTTCAGAACGGTCTGCTTTACTTAATAAATCACGTAAACGATTACGTGTCTCTAGTAATTTTTTAAGCGGTTCAACTTGGTCAACAATTTGTTGAGGCTCAAAATCTTCGATATGGTTGAAATTAAGAGATACAGCCATTTCACTACCATCATTCGCAAGGGTGTTGCTAACTTTTAAATTAAGTTTAGGTGCTGTTTTTGCCATAATGTCATTAAAATTATCACGATCAATTTGTGAAAATTTACGATCTTTCAGTTGCTTTTTATTTTCAGTGTTATCGCCTGAATAATCGCCCATTACACCCATAACAAAAGGAATTTCCTTTTTCGCGACTGCACCATTAGTCTCAACATCATATGTGATGTGAACGCGGGGTTTCCTTACTCTTTTCAGCTTGTTATGAATACTTTCTGACATGATATTTCTCCGTGTATAAAAAATTTGTTAAAATAAAAATAGTGTAAATTTGAGTCAAGTTATAACGATGATTAGTCGCCTACATTTACACCCGTTAGGGCGGTATATAATTCTCTTGATGATGAATCTGGTATTAATTCTCGCATCAATTCATCTAATGGCATATTACCCCATTTAACCGCTTTGGTAAGCATGTAAGAAACAGGAGAATGAGGTTCATTTTTGATGAAATACTCAGCAATTGTATTCAATTGCTTGAATGCATCTTCACGAGAGTTCAGTTCGTTTGACACAACCACTTTAGTCGTTGTTGATTGCGAAGATTGGGGAGGATTTTCAGTCTCCATATTTGTCTCTTCTAAGTCATTAACTAACTCTTCAGCTGGTGCGGTTGGTAACTTAAGTTTGGCAACATGTTTAATAGCGCTTTTGGCGTCTTCTAATAATTCAATAATTTTACTGGTCGGTGGGGCATCGTAAGTGCCACAATATTCAATTAATAAGGTGTTGATAGTCCGATATTCATTGAGTGAAATGTCAATGTCATCAAGTAAATCAGAATAAAAAACATCACTAGATTGTGCTACCGCTTTTTCAATATCTTCAAGTGTGAAACCTACTTGTTCAATGCGTGAATTTTGGCTGCGTTCATCTGAAATACGACTTATATCGAGAGCTTGTTTATATTGAGCGAAATTATAGGCCTCCATAGAGCCATCTTCAGTAATTTCTGAATTACGAATTGGGCTTAATAAAACACCATCTGCCCCTTCACCATTTAAACCAGCAATTGGGGCAACACGAGTTTCAATACCATCCTCATCTGGTGTTGGATAAATACCAGACTCCCAGTAAGTTTCCAGTAATTGTCGAATTAACGAAAATCCATCCTTAAGGCCTTGAAAGCCAGCCTTTCTCACTAAGGCTTCGGTTAACCAACATGCAATTTCTAAATCTTTGGTTTGTTCTGCCAATACTTTTGGAGCAAGTGTAAAAATTTTATGCCAATGCTCCAGTGCTTCACTGTTATCACCATCGAACATATTATTACGCTCAGCATCTCGTGCAGCACGTCTTGCGTCTTTGATTTGTGAATAATCAGTAATATAAGCAGGATCGAGTCTCAGGTCATTTCCGACGGGGGTATCCCCATCAATAGGGTCTAATAAAGTCGATATGTTAATAAGTGCTGATGATGGCATTAATTTACAAACTCCCTGTGTTATTCATCAATAATTGAGGAGATTATTATGTAATGGAACACATTGCAACGTTAACACCAATAAAATGTAAAGTTCTGTGCGTATAATTATTTTTCTGAGGACAAAAACAATCAATAAAGTAGGTCAAATAAATGTTGCTGTGTGATCTGAGTTTAATATGGGCAAAACTATTAATTTACATAGCTTTTATCCATTTCAGTCTGATAGAATACCAGTAATTTTTTGATGTTTTACAAGTTTGCCATGCTTTTGTTTTGTATAAAAAAAGTCAATTTGATAGTTATTATGTAATAGATTTAATCTATTTCGTCTGTTTTTTGCACTATTATTTGATGGTTTTCGTGTTAAATATGTTTGAGTTTTAAGTCATAAAAGTGGTTATACATTAAAGTACACAATGTGTATTTTATTGAGATTATAGGTTTCCTATCAAGGATTGATGCTATGCCGATTGAAATATCTGTTCTTTATTCACCTGAAAATGTTGACGTTTTGCAACCGCGTCATATTTTTCCCGATGAAGGTGGCACACTAGGTCGCAGCAGTAATAATTTTTGGGTTTTACAAGATCCTAATAAATATATGTCTTCTGTTCATGCGAGAATTGAGAATATTTCAGGGTTGTATTATTTAACGGATATGAGCACCAATGGTACCTTCATCAATGGTGCAGCTGAGCCTGTTGGTAATGGAAATCAGGTACAATTAATGGATGGAGACCATTTCACTATCAGTGATTATGAATTTGTAACAAAAATTGAAAAAGCATTAGCTGATAGTGTTGATTATTCAAGTCCGATTAATGATGACCCGTTTTCGGATTTTAATTTTCCTGAAACAGAAACGGATGCAGAGTTAGACTTTTTATCTCCCTCAACTCCAGAAAATGATCCTTTTGCTTCGGGTATAAATCAATTTGCAGTGAGTGACAGTCAAGTCAACACTCAAGCCATAGACCCGATGGAAATATTAGATCGTAAATCTCCTGCGAGTGATAGCCCTTTTATGGCGGCAAAGCCATTGGATAGCTTTACAAGCAATAAGGTATTTTCAAACTCGCCTAACGTAGCGGCTGAAAATTCGTACAAAAGTCAACCTGTAGTGACAGACTCGATTGAATGGCCTGTAGCGAAACCAGAAGCCTTCACCATTCCCGATGACTGGGATGATTGGGATTCCGAACCAGAGGCAAGTGCTGATGTTGCTTTAACTAAATCCTTTGCTATTCCTGATGACCCATTTACAGATGATGATCTATTTGCTCAGCCGCCAGTAGACTCTCATACTAAAAAAACTCAAAAAGCTGCTGCTATTGTGGATGTAATTAAGCCAGATGCATCTGCAAAAAATCCATTTGTTCAGCAGCCTAATCTCGATGAAAAAGATTTTAATGATTTCATTGAGGACAGTACGACTCAGATACCTTCAGTTTACCCTGACATTCAACCATCTCAAAAAACAACACATTCAGATGCGGAATTTGATGCGTTAGTCATACAAAATAGACAGTTACAAGAAAAAATTACTGCCTTAACTTTGCAATTACAACAAGCTGAAAACGAAAAACATACAAACACTGCAATAACGTCACAGGTAACCAATAACTCAGAACCATTGAATGCGGTAGTTCAAGCAATGGGGCTATCTAAATGGAATTTAGAACCGAGTAAAATTGATGAAATTAATAACACAGTCGGTTTGTTAATGAGAGAAACCATGCAAGGTATGATGCGTGTATTGAAGTTCAGAAAAAAAATAAAAGAAGAGTTTCGAATAAATGTAACAACTATCCAATCAGTTGAAAATAACCCGTTAAAGTTCTCTGCTAATATTGAGGACGCAATGGAGAATATGTTTATCAAAGACAACAACGCCTATAAATCACCTGTAGATGCAGTCAGAGAGGGGTTTGAAAGTATTGCTGAACATCAAGTTGCAGTGGTTGCTGGCATGCAAGCCGCATTCAGAGGTATGATCGAGCGTTTTAATCCAACGCAATTAGAAAATCGATTTGAAAAATATAATAATGCTAGTTTTTTATCATTAGGGCAAAAAACAAAACGTTGGAATGATTATAAGGCTTATCATAAAGATTTAACTGAGAATTTAGATGATTCATTCCAACATCTTTTTGGGTATGATTTTGTGCAAGCATATGAAGAACAAATGCAGCACCTAATCAGCGCTCGAATTACAGAAAAGCAACAATCTTCTCATTCAAATTAATTATTAGGAAATTTCATGTTTAAAACAAAATTAATAAAACTTTTATTTGTCTCTGCTTTCATTGTGTTGTTAAGTGGTTGCTCAACAGCAAATACAAAAGTTGGCAGTTTATTGGATTTAGATACTGACTTTGCGTTAACTTTTATTGCAGATAGCGACGTCAATCCAGATGATTCGAATGTGCCATCGCCTGTTATTATTCGCATGTACGAACTTAAATCTACTAAGTTATTTGAAAATGCTAATTTTATTGACCTTTATGAACGAGATAGTGAAGTGTTAGGTAAAAGTATGATCACCAAGCAATCTTTGAAAGCATTGCAACCTAATAATACAAATACTAGTGAGTTCGTTTTAAGTAAAGAAGCGCAATATATAGGTTTATATGTTGAGTTTTTACAATACGAAAATGCGAAATACAAAGTCATCATTCCCATTGCACAAACCAACGTAGTGAGCTCTTCTGCAACCGTTGAGTTAAGCGGGAATAGAATTGTGATTTTAGAATAAACAATTCGCTCAAACCTGATTTTATATTGATTTATGCCGGATTCAATTAGTGAGTAAAGAATTTTATGTCGTTAGATAGCAAAGTAGTTTGGTCTGAAGGAATGTTTTTAAACCCACAACATTTCCAACAACAAGAGCGATACCTTGAACAATTTGTACATGGTAAATGTAATGCAATGGGTGCATACGCTTGGGGTATTAGTGAACTCGAATTTGATAAAGAGTTATTAAAACTCGGAAAGTTATCCATTTTACGTGCAGCAGGTATTTTTCCCGATGGAACACCTTTCAGTTTCCCTGATCATGATGAACGTCCTGACGTATTTGAAGTTCCTTCGAATACCAGTCAGCAAATTGTGTATTTAGCAATACCCGTTAAGCGCCCTGGTGCTTTAGAAATTTTACCGAACGGTGAAACGCAAGGTGTAGCACGTTATTATTCCGCAAAACAGCAAATACGCGACGTTTCCTTAGAAGGTAGTGAATCACTACAAATAGACGTTGGCCAACCTCGGTTTCGTTTATTATTGGCATCGGATGATTTAAGTGGTTATGCAACTATCGGCATACTTAAAATTATAGAAACCCGTGAAGATAAAAATGTTCTGCTTGATGAACACTTTATTGCGACCTGTTTAGAATGTTCTACTACACCTAAACTCAGTGGTTTTTTAACCGAATTAGTAGGGCTGTTACATCACCGTGGAGAAGCCATTGCTGGCAGATTAGCAGATACTCAACGTGGTGGAACTGCTGAAATAGCAGACTATATGATGTTGCAGATGATTAACCGTCTAGAGCCGTTGGCTGCACATCTATCACAACTAAAAAGTTTGCATCCATTAAATCTATATACTGAGTTAGTTCAAATAGTGGGTGAGTTTTCAACTTTTGTGACTGAAACTAAAAGGCCACCTGCATTTTCTCCTTATTTACATGGCAACCTACAGCATACCTTTCAACCCGTTACCACCGCATTAAGGCAGTGTTTAACCATGGTTTATGAGCAAACGGCTGTTTCTCTTCCATTAGTTGAGAAAAAATTTGGGATTCGTGTTTCACAAATTACTGATAGAACATTACTACAATCAGGTTTATTTGTATTAGCAGTGCGCGCGCAAGTACCTGAAAATGTCTTACGTAATCAATTCCCGGCTACGGTTAAAGTAGGTCCAGCTGAAAGAATTCGTCAATTAGTCAATGCTTCAATGCCCGGTATTCCACTAAAAATAATGGCATCAGCACCACGCCAAATTCCTTATCATGCAGGTTATTGCTATTTTGAATTAGAACGTAACAATGAATTTTGGAAAGAGCTAACACATTCGGGTGCATTTGCATTCCATATTGGAGCTGATTTCCCAGAACTAGAATTAGAATTCTGGTCTATTCGTCAATAATTTAAATTAATTTCAAAGGAATTGATATGTCTGTTGGCCCTGATAACCAAGATAAAACTGTATTTAGACAACCCATTAATCGTGGTGATGGTGCTGTTGTGCGTCCTATTCCGGGGGGGCGTGTACCTCATTCTCAACCGAATCAAGCTCCACAACCTGCTTACCAACCTCAAGCGCCAGCTCAACCCGCGGCACAATATCGTGCTCCCAATCGTGAGATTCCAGCACAGCCATTTTCAGCTGTTAATGGTTTAAATCCTATTGTTAATGCTGCTTCAACATTATTGGCGGTGTTTTCTAAAACAAGAGAAGCATTAACGCACCCTAATGTTGGAAGTTTACACCAACAATTAGACCGAGAAATCAAAGCATTTGACCTCAATGCAAGAGCGGCAGGTATCAAAGAGGATAACGTGTTAGTCGCTCGTTATTTACTCTGTACAATTCTCGATGAAGCTGTTTTAAATACCCCATGGGGAGCGGAAAGTGCATGGAATCAAAGAACTTTGTTAGGGTCATTTCATAATGAAACAGCCGGCGGAGAGAAGTTTTTTACCATTTTAGACCGTTTACGTCAGTCACCAGCAGAGAATGTTGACGTCTTAGAGCTGATCTATATTTGTTTAAGTTTAGGGTATGAAGGTAAATACCGAATTGTCTCTCGTGGTCGCGATAATTTAGAGCAATTGAGAGATGATTTATTTTATATCATTCGCAGTTGCAGAGGTGAGTATGAACGAAATCTATCACCTTCATGGCAAGGACTTGGTAATGGGAAAAAGGGATTATCAAATTACGTTCCTATGTGGGTTGTCGCGAGTTTTTTCATCGGCGCATTAGCACTGACATATACAGGATTTAGATATTGGATCGTTGAAACATCAACACCTTTAAACGAGCAGTTATTAACGATTCAAGCTCATCCTGAAGAAGCAGACAAAACAAGCACTTTAATTAAGTAATTGACATTACCTGAGTATCTTATGAAACATATTATTAATTTTTTTACTAATAGAATTGTTATCTCTTTAATTGGTTTGATTATCCTCTCTTTAATTGTTTGGTTTATTGGGCCGGCGATCAAGTTTGGAGAGCAAAACACTGCATTTCTTGCTTCAGAAACTTCAAGATTAATTACTATCATCATCATGGTGTTGTTATGGGGTATTAATAACCTCATCATGCAACTAAAAGACAAAAGTAAAAACAATAGTTTAGTCAGTGATTTACAACAAAAAACTGATAATCAAGGTGATGAACTGATCACAGGGCAAACATCTGATGAAATGAATCAGATGAATGAACGTTTTGTGCAAGCATTATCAACGTTAAAAAAATTAAACTTCAAAGGAAAGGGGGCAAAATCTGCTCTGTATGAATTACCTTGGTATATCATTATTGGTCCTCCAGGATCAGGTAAAACGACTGCCCTTATTAATTCAAGTTTAGATTTCCCGTTAACAGAGCAATTTGGTAAGGGGGCATTACAAGGTGTTGGCGGAACACGTAATTGTGATTGGTGGTTTACTAATGACGCCGTACTTATTGATACTGCTGGGCGTTATACTACCCAAGATAGCCATAAAGTAATTGATAGTTCTGCGTGGGAAGGTTTTTTAAAGTTACTTAAAAAACACCGTCGTAGAAGACCTATTAATGGCGCAATTGTAGCAATAAGTTTACAAGACTTATTAATGCAAACAGAAGATGAACGAGCTAAACATGCTAAAACGATTCGTTTACGCATTGACGAATTAATGGAAAAACTAGAAGTACGTTTCCCTGTTTATTTAATGTTTACCAAATGTGACCTGGTCTCTGGCTTTACAGAATTTTTTGAAGATTTAGGTAAAGAAGAACGCGAACAAGTATTAGGCATGTCATTACCTGATTCACCAGAAGAATCACAAGCCCCTGATTTTGAAAAAATATCCTTAGAATATAAGCAAATCATAAAACGCCTTTATGAAAGAGTCCTTTGGAGAGTTCACAGCGAACGAGATATAAAACGACGTAGTGCAATACAAGCCTTTCCACAGCAAATGGAAAATTTACAAGGCATTATTGATAGTTTTGTGCAGCAAACATTTGTGCAAAATCGCTATCGCTTGCAGCCATATC
>JAOFNL010000160.1 GCA_028041985.1 Psychromonas sp.
ACACAATTGGTATAAATTGGCTTATTGAAGGCAAAAAAAAACTGCTCACAAGGAGCAGTTTTCTATAAACTATTTTGAACTAGCTTACCATTTGTAGTTGATACCTACACGGTATTTAGCTTGTCTTTGTGTAGTTGTTTTACCAGTTTCTTCATCATCGATTGTCCATACTTCTGCATATGGTCTCCAGTTACCCAATTGGTAACCTACGATAATACCGAAATCATAAAAGTGAGGAGTACCATTTGTTACGTCAGAATCAGCATTGTAACCAGACGTTTTTCTGCTGTAGTTACCTTCCCATCCAAATTTAATATTCTTGTCATATGGGATTTTTACTTTACCAGTCCAAGTAATTTTCACTGCACGGTAGTTTTTAGCATCATCTTCCTCGTCACGGATTTCATAACGAGCACGTAATGCTGTGTTCACGCCTGCTTTCTTGAAAGTATATCCAGCTTTAAATTGAGGTTTGAATGTCATTTTTGAGCTAGCAAATGAGATTGGCATACCTGGTTCAAGAGACCAATTTCCAATTTTGTATGCCATTTCAAGACCTAACTCAGTTTCAGTAAGATAAGTGTCTCTGTAAAACTCTTCTGATTCAGCACTATCAAACTTCATTTCCATACTAACTTTGTATTTAAGTGCTTTAACAGACTCAAAAGGAACGAAGCTATCGCCTAATTTTAAGCGACTTGCATAAGTCATTTGTTTTTCACCATCAATAAATTTTTCTTTGAATTCTTGACGTAAATCTAGAGATGTAGCTGATACTGCGCTTGATAATACGACTGCGCCAACAGCAAAAATTAATTTATTTTGTAATTTCATTGTTATCATCCAAGTTGATGTAAGATAGAGTTTTTTTATAATTTAGTTTTCTACTCTGGTTTTGACACCAAAAGCATAAGATTCAAAAACTGTTTCATGTTGACCCAATCATGTCCGTGCCAACACAATGAGGCTAGAATACCTAATAATTGGTGGTTAGGTCTGTGATTATGATCCAATTTTACCTTGTCAATATGCTTTATTAGCTTTTCTTTGTGAGTTACATCTTGTTTATCAAGGCTTTGTCGTATTGTTTTTATCTGTAAATTGCATATTTTTGATTTGCGAGGGAGGTATGAGAGCTCGTTTACTCTTAAAATTGATTTTTATTACTATGCGTAACAAGCTTTCTTCGTCTTAAAAGCGTTTTTTTGCTCATCATTCCTCCTCCTTGTATTCAATCTCTTATTTTATTTGTTTTTTTATTTAATGTCTGGATGTAGTACTCAATTTTGTTTTTTTCAAAACCAACTCTGCATTGCAAGCTTCGATTAGGGCTAGGCATTGTCATTATGTTGCGCTTTGATTTGGAGTCTGTGCTAACTACTTAACTCGCTTCTATTGCTTGTAAAATAATAGATGTACTACTTAACAAGTGTGAAAGTAAACGGTTACTGTGTCGAATGAGATAGCTTAACGTAAGTTAAAACATACATAATAAAGCATCTTTTTTGCTAATGAACTTTGTTTATTTTCTAATGTCTTTTTTTAAATTTTTATCTATTTTCACTGAGATATCAGTTTAAATAATGAATACTCATTATTTAAAGTATTTCATATTCTCTGTGTTTTTATTGATATCGTTGTTGAATATTTTTAAAGTTCTCGCTTCGACTCGTTGTAGATGACAAATTGTAAAAATTCCCTCTGGGTCGTTAACTTGAAAACCCACTCTGCGTTGTAACCTTCGATAAGAGCTCACCATTGCCATCATCTTGTGCCTTGATTTGCAGTCCAAGCTAACGACTGAGTAAAACAGCTTGAGCGATAACGGGCATAGAAAAATATTGTGTAGCTTGTGTTCAATCTTGTACGTTGGCGATATTCGGGAATTGGTTAAATTGATGGCTCATGACCTTGCCTTTCAGGGGGTGTTTTTAAAAGGAATTTGGTTGCTTTAAATACATCCTTTTAACGTTATTTTTAGGCTTAAATTATCTATTTTATAGCGGGGCAAGAAAGGTGGTTGGTAATGCGAGTTTTTATCGTTCACTGCTAATGCGTAGAAGCTATTCCACAATAATTCAAGATCTAGGTTAAATAAATCGTTAATTGCCACAATTTAATATGATTTTAATCACATACTTTTATTATTGTAATACAAATAATCCTCGCTCTAATATATTGTCGTGCCATTCTTAATAACTAAAGGGTTTTACATATGGATTTGAATATAGTCGTAGTAGGAATTTATTTCCTATTTCTAATCGCCATCGGTTGGATGTTTAGAACATTTACAACCAATACAAGTGACTACTTTCGTGGGGGCGGTAACATGCTCTGGTGGATGGTAGGTTCAACTGCCTTCATGACACAATTTAGTGCTTGGACATTTACTGGTGCTGCCGGTAAAGCTTACAACGATGGTTTCACTGTTGCTATTATCTTTATTGCTAATGCCTTCGGTTACTTCATGAACTTTGCGTACTTTGCGCCTAAATTCCGCCAACTTCGTGTTGTAACAGTAATTCAAGCGGTACGCCAACGTTTTGGTAGTAAAAATGAGCAAGTATTTACTTGGACTGGTATGCCAAACAGCGTTATTAACGCAGGTATCTGGTTAAACGGTCTTGCTATCATCTCTTCAGGTATCTTTGGTTTTGATACTGAAACAACAATCTGGGCAACTGGTCTTGTTGTATTAGCGATGTCGGTAACGGGTGGTTCATGGGCGGTAATCGCATCTGACTTTATGCAGATGGTTATTATCATGTCAGTTACTATTACTTGTGCAGTTGTTGCGTTAAATCACGGCGGCGGTATCGGTGATATCATTACCAACTTTGAAATGAATCAAGCAGATTCATTCTTAATCGGTAATGACATTAATTACTTCAGCATCTTTGCTCTTTGGTCATTCTTCATCTTTGTTAAGCAATTCAGTATCACGAATAACATGCTTAACTCTTACCGTTACTTAGCGGCAAAAGATTCTAAAAATGCTCGTAAAGCTGCACTATTAGCTTGTGTACTTATGACTATGGGTCCACTAATTTGGTTCCTACCATCTTGGTTCCTAGCTTCTACTGGTGTTGATTTATCAGCTATGTACCCAGAAGCTGGTAAAAAAGCGGCAGATTACGCTTACCTATACTTCGTACAAGAATACATGCCTGTAGGTATGGTTGGTCTACTTATCTCTGCAATGTTCGCGGCAACTATGTCTTCAATGGACTCTGGTTTAAACCGTAACTCAGGTATCTTCGTTAAAAACTTCTACCAAGTTGTTTTACGTCCGAATGCTACTGAAAGCGAGCTAGTAACTTGTTCTAAAATTACATCAACAGTATTTGGTCTTATCATCATCTTAGTGGCGTTATTCATTAACTCACTTAAAGGTCTAAGTCTATTTGATACAATGATGTATGTTGGTGCCTTAATCAGCTTCCCAATGACTGTTCCTGCATTCTGTGGTTTCTTCATCCGTAAGACTCCGGATTGGGCTGCATGGGCAACATTAATCGTTGGTGGCGGAGTATCTTACTACGTAGGTTTAGTTATCACTGCACAAGACATCCAAAACTGGTTCGGTCTAGAGCAAGCGTTAACAGGTCGTGAGTGGAAAGACCTTAAAGTTGGTCTAGGTTTATTAGGTCACATCGTTATCACAGGTGGTTTCTTCTGTGCAACAATGTTCTTCTACAAGCCATTGTCTGCAGAGCGTGAAAGAGATGTTGATTTATTCTTCAAAAACTTATCTACTCCTCTTCATAATGAGTCTAATGCTCAACAGAAACTTGATAACAAACAACGTCGTATGTTAGGTGCTCTAATCTGCTTCGCAGGTCTTGGTATCATGGCAATGTTCTTCTTACCAAACCCAATGATGCCAAGTTTAATCTTCATCTTGTGTGGTGGTATCGTGTTAGGTATCGGTCTACTGTTAGTTAATGCCGTTGACGCTAAAGCAGACGCATTACCTGATGATGAAGGTAATGATAAAGACAGACTTCCAGAAACTAACTAATTAGTTTGGAACAAAGTTAATATCAATTAACATTATTATTGAAAAGCGGTTAGTTTATCTAACCGCTTTTTTTTGTCCTAAATTTTCCATTCAATAG
>JAOFNL010000161.1 GCA_028041985.1 Psychromonas sp.
TAAATTTTGTGCAGAAAAAACAATTCAATTCGAGGCGTAAATTGACTTAACTGGTTATTCACTTTACGAAATTTACAACGAAGAAGTGAGTTGTTTTAGCCAGTAAAATTGATCAGCTATATAACTTCTACGCATAAAAAAGGCCATTAATGCAATTCATCAATAAGCATTAACGGCCTTGTTATTCCCTTTATATTTAATAAGGCTTAAGCTCTTAACTCATCTGCCTTTGAATTCGCTTTAAACGCCTGCTGCGCTTTAATTTGCATCAATGGTGATAACTCACAATACAACATACACCCGTCGTGATAATCAGCATAAACCAGCAAATTTTTTTCATCCTTCTCATTCAATTCAATCTCATAGAAGCTAGATTCATACTCTCTCTCTACTGGCGAATCTATAATACCGGCTAAATTTTTCAGTTTTTGTAAATAAGTCTGCTGTTCATAACCTATTTTAAATTCAACAATATTATCGACATCTGAATGACCAACATCTAGCGCTAAAGCTTGCTCTTGCTGATTTAATTCATCAAATGTCAATGAGGCTTGAGATTCAATATCAAGTAATGGCAATGTCGCTTGCGCCTGTGTTAACTGGTGCTTAAAAATGGTCGCTTCTGCCATAGGAAGATCCATAAAAAACGCAGCTAAACGTTCACTATGTAAAAAATATTGTAATTGCTTTTTTTCATCTGCAAGATAAAAACGCGTTAAAGGGATGCATTTTTCAGCAAGTAAACTTTCCATTTGTACTTTCTGTTCAGCCATTACCCGGCGAACATTGCTTGTAGGCAATTTAAGTAAATGCTCCGTGTCATTAATATTTTTATTAATAATATAGGCGTCTTTTGCACTTACATTTTTAAACAATGTAGTTAAGTACTGTAACTTTTTTAATAATAGACTCATTAGTTCGTTCCTTATGTTCGTACTCGGTTAATTAGCTTTAAAAAACCCAAACTTCTACACGACGATTTTTACTACGCCCTAATGCATTTTTATTAGATGCAATAGGTAATTGAGAACCTAGCCCTTCTACTGCTGTAATGTTAATCCCTCGTGCCACTAATTCTTTTTCTAAAACATTGGCACGCATGATAGATAATTGCATATTCTTTTTATCATCGCCTAACGCATCGGAAAATCCCATCAACACAACGCGTCGACCAGGGTTTTCCATCATATAATCTACTAATCTAAGTACATCTCGCTGACCTTTAGAGTCCAATTTATTACTTCCACTTTCAAAGCGGAAATTAACAGAAAGGCGACTCGCTACTTCGGTATAATCATTATAAAATTTCGGCGCTCCTTTGGTTTTATAAGGCGTTTCTAATTTAATGTTTTGAGAAACCAACCCAACTTTTTCAACCACATCCTGCCCAGCTTTTGAGACAACAAAATCTGTAAAGCCTTTAATAAACTCACTGCTTGATGAAGGTACATACATATATAAGCGACGCGCTAATGGATAATCTTCTGTGCTCACCGTGAAATGTGTTGGATAGATAGGATTAGACCAATCCGTGGCTGCAATGGATAATGCTTTACTATTATTAATATAAGGTAAGCCAATAAAGCCAATCCCTGCTTTATCATTGGCCACTAAGTCAGATAATTCACTGCTTGATTCATAACGTTTCGCATTTGGTGATAGAGTTTTCTCATGCGCTTTGAGCACTAAGTTTTTAAAGGTATCCCAAGTACCTGAATTAGTGTCACGAGCATAAATGTTAATGGGCAAATCATCGCCACCTACCTCCTGCCAATTAGTAATCTCACCAGAAAATATTTGTGCGATTTGCAATGCAGTTAATTGAGTAATAGGGTTTTGAGGATTAATAATAGTGGCAAGGCCGTCTAAACTTATTATCAGCTCACTACCAGCTAATCCTAAATTGCCATATTGTGCTTTTAATAACTCAACCTCTTGAGATTTAATCTGGCGAGAGGACATACCAAGGTCTGCTTCACCAGTTAATAAGTCTTTAAATGCAGTACTAGAACCGTGAGCTTCTAATTCAATTGCAAATACTTCATTATTCAATATATATTGCAATTGACGTTCAACATCGACTTCACCTTCGACCCATACCATCTCAGTGACACCTAATTCACTTAAATAGCCTTCTAACAAAGCTGGTGCTAAATGCTCACCAACGGTATTGGAACCATGTAAACGCATGCTCATTTCGGCATTTTCAACAGGTAAAGTAATCGCAGGTATTAGAGGAACTTCTACGATCGGTATTTCTATAACTTCCTCCTCAGTAACGCTTTGTGGAACGTTGATTTCAACTGATGGTTGCACTTCATTTTGAATGTTTGAATATCCATTAAATTGAATAATATTAGTTTGAATCAATACAAAAAATGCAAATAAGAGACAAGCAAGTGATAATGCAATAATGGTTAATTTAGAACCATTTTTTTCTGGGTTTGAGACTACCTGAGGACGCTCTTTCTGATTGGATTGATTAATAGGTAAATGAGCAGGCTCAACATAAATAGAGGTATTTTCAAGAGACTTAATTTGTTGCGTTATTGTTGTATTATTTAAACTTTTTAATTCCGCAAATACAGTTTGTCGATACTGTTCATCAAGCACTAATTTATCAATAGATAGATGGATATCAAATTCAGTTTTTACTGCATTTTTTAACTCAATTGCTTTACGTTTAAAATCTGGATTCAATGTCACATTACTACTATTAGAGTCACCCAAAGACATGGTTGGTTACTTCCTTATGTTAACTTTTCAATTTGTTATTGATTTTAGATTTTGAAAAAGAGGGGCAAACTTGCTAGGTATTGATAATATTCGGCAAGTTCAAAAGAGAGCTATTATAAGGATTTATATGACAATGGAATTACAGATAAGTTAAGGAAAAATGACAGGTATTAAGTTGTATTCAGTTAATAAAAAAGGCTACTCGAAAGTAGCCTTATGCTCGGACTATTAATAGCCGAATGTAATTGTTTTCAAACTAGATTAGTTTGAATGCAACATGCTGTTTAATTCAACAGCACTTTTATTCACTAAGCATTCAATTTGTCCTGTAACAGAGTTACGGCGGAATAATAGATCATCTTTGTTTGCTAAATCACGTGCTTTAACTGAGCCTGCATCTTTACCTTCGTTATCTAACATTTTAACTTTAGAGCCCGCTGTAACATATAAACCCGATTCAATAGTACAACGATTTCCTAGTGGGAAACCTAAACCAGCGTTAGCACCTAATAAACTGTTTTCACCGATTGCAATAACCATCTTGCCACCGCCTGATAATGTCCCCATAATTGAAGCACCACCACCAATATCGCTACCTTCACCAACCATCACACCAGCTGAAATTCGCCCTTCAACCATACTCACACCTGTAGTGCCTGCATTGAAGTTAATGAAACCTTCATGCATTACCGTTGTACCTTCACCAACATGAGCACCTAAACGAACACGAGAAGTATCAGCAATACGAACACCAGTAGGTACCACGTAATCTACCATTTTAGGGAATTTATCTACACAATCGACTGTGATTGTTTTACCTTTTAAGCGCGCTTTCATTTGGCGCTCTTTTAATTCAGGTAAATCGATTGGACCTTTGTTTGTCCATGCGATGTTGTGTAATAAACCAAAGATGCCGTCTAAAACAGTGCCATGTGGCTTAACCAAACGATGAGAGATAAGTTGTAACTTTAAGTAACCTTCTGCAACACTTTGTGGCGCTTCATCAGTCGCTAAAATAACTAATACTAATGGTTGTTTAGACTTAGCGGCTGCAACAGCAAAATCTGCATTATCCATGTCGTTTTCACCATTAAAAGCAGCTGCTAATTGCTCTGCTACATCAGATGTAATTTCAATCACCTGATTGCCACCTTCATAACCCGCAATTGCACCTACTGTAGCAACAAGATCATCGCTTGGATTTAAAATTGGATTTGGAAAAAATGCTTCGATAATTTTTTGGTCACGGTTTTTAGTCGCAGTACCAAACGCAAGAGAAAATGTAGACATGTAGTAAACTCCAATGTAAAAGTCTTGTAGGTGAAAATGCACCCTAAGATAATTGCTAACAATAATATTA
>JAOFNL010000162.1 GCA_028041985.1 Psychromonas sp.
TAGACGAGGCTCGCAAACCTCAAATATTAAACAATGCATTCCCACAGAGGGCTGTGGGAACGATAAAAACTGACTGCGATCACTTCTCTTTCGCTACCCCAAAATTATATTTAAAATCACTCTACCACTTCGCTTATCCATTTTAATTAGCAAAGTTAAAAATAAACTCTTTAGGTCAAGAACCAATATTCCAGACGATTGAGCAAATAAATTACTTCATGCTAGAAAGTGTTAATAACCCCACTAAATTGATTGATTTGAACTTATCTTTTATTGAAATACACGCATATTATGTCCACTCATAAAGTAGTATAAACAAGATATAGCACTAAATTACCCATTTATTAGTACTTTCAATAAAAACAAAAAAAGGTAAATTATTGTTGGAAAATAACGTACTCAAGAAGAGGTAAATCCCATACCACAACGTGACACAGATCACACAACAACTCTAACTAACTGTTTTTAAAGATATCTGCAATTAGACTTTATCTCGCAATTGATTATGGAACCGGTAAAAAATTAAACAACTTTAAAATGATATTTTATTCACAAAAAATCAAATAAGAGAAAAAGAAACCATGGAAATTAAATACGGAAAGTACACTGCAATAGCAACTGCTTTAATGTTAGCAGGTATAACGGCGAGTTATGCTGCAACACCTAATACAGTGATAGCAAGTGCAAACGATGGAAATGTTGCAGAAAATACTATTGATAATGATTTAGATACACGTTGGTCCGCTAATGGCAATGATGGTAACCAGTGGGTTGAATATGACTTTGGTAAAACAGTGCAATTGAGCGCAGTTAGCATCGCTTTTTATAAGGGGAACACACGTACCACTTATTTTAAAATCGAAAGTTCTGATGATGGTTCTACTTGGAATACTGAACTTGATACA
This sequence comes from Psychromonas sp., assembly GCA_028041985.1. Lineage (GTDB taxonomy): Bacteria > Pseudomonadota > Gammaproteobacteria > Enterobacterales > Psychromonadaceae > Psychromonas. The sequence goes on from JAOFNL010000162.1 coordinate 906, forward strand.
TCTGGAAGTGGAAATACTTTAGAGCAAGAAAACTTTGAATTTGATACAACAATCTCAGCTCGTTATATTCGCTATGTTGGTTTAGGAAACAGCAGTAACACTTGGAATAGTGTAAATGAAATTGATTTTATTGATGCCGATTCAGTAACTATTCCTGCATTAATTGAAGCAGAAGATTATAACGATTATTCAGATACTACGACGGGTAACTCAGGCAGTGAATATAGAACCGACGATGTTGATATACAAACAACATCAGATACTGACGGCGGCTACAATGTCGGTTGGATTAAATCTGGCGAATGGTTAGATTACAATGTAAATGCAACATCAGTAGGTAATTTTAAAGCAGAAATTCGTATAGCATCACCAAAAACGACAGGATCATTCGATGTATTAGTCGATAATGAAGTTGTAGGCTCTATCACAGTGGGACGCACTGGTGGATGGCAAAAATGGACAACAGAAACCATTGAGTTAGGTGAATTAAGTGCAGGCGATCATACCATCCGCATCGATGTTACGGGTAGTAACTTTAATATTAACTGGATCAATGTTGAACAGCAAGAATCAGTAATTGATACTGGTACAGATACTGGCACAGATACTGGCACAGATACTGGCACAGATACTGGCACAGATACTGGCACAGATACTGGCACAGATACTGGCACAGATACTGGTTCGATCTCAGATGGTACTATTTCAGGTGATAAAGATAATAACGTTAGCACAACCATTGGTACAAATAATGGTGAAGTGACGGTTACAGGTGCGACTTATTACTCAACGACCGATGAACTTAACGATATACTTGCTACAGCGGTTGGCGGTGATGAAATTATCATTACAGATTCTGGCGAGATATCGATTAAAAATATGAGCTTTGATAGCCCAGTATTAATTCGAGCTGAAACTGTAGGTGGGTTAGCGTTAGAGAATGCAACTATTAGTAACTCTAACAACATTGCATTACAAGGCTTCGTGTTTGGACCATCTAATGAAGTGAGTACTTTTGTTAAAGTTGTTAATTCAACTAACATCAAAATATTACGTAACTACTTTGACCATAAAGATGTGACTGAAGGACAAACTTCATTAGTACTAACAGAATCAAGTCAATTTATTGAGATTGCTTACAATGAATTTCATGATAAAAACATAAGTATTGTAGATGGTGAAAAACTGACAGGCAGTTACATTAAGTTCCAATATGATGATGGTCAAATGACTAAAAATGCGCACGTTCATCATAACTACTTTAATAACATTGCCCCATATATTGCTACTGGCGATACCACGCCAGCAGGTGATTCTGATCGTGAAGTCATTGTTATGGGAATCTCTTCATCACAAGATATCGTCACGAATAACGTCGTTGAATATAACCTGTTTGAAAATGCTGATGGTGAGAATGAAATCATGACCATTAAAACATCAAACAATACATTCCGTTATAATACATTTCTTAACTCAATGGGCTCATTATCATTCCGTTTAGGGCACGATAACGAAGCATACGGTAATAGCTTCTACGGAACGGGGCGCAAGTGATTCAGTCACTGATGATAACTACCAAACTGGCGGTATTCGCGTCTATGGTGCCGATCACTCAGTTCACGATAACTACATGGAAGGTTTATCAGGTACAAGCTGGAGACTTCCACTATTAGTCGATAATGGTGATACTTCAGATAGCTCAAATGGTGACAGTCATCAAACACCTACAGGCATTACCATTTACAACAATACAATTGTCGACAGTGTCGGTGGTGGTATTTATATTGGACGTGAAGACAGTAGTTACGGTAATTCTCCAACTGATATTGCGATCTCAAATAACGTAGTGATTGGTAGTCAAGGTATACTATTTGGTAATGATTCAGATAAGGCATCAAACTCTTGGTCAGGTAACATTGCTTATGCTACTGGTAATGCAACTGCTAATGGTGGTGGTATATTAAGTGATAGTGAACTGGAAGTGGTATCTATTTCTCCGAATTATACTAAACGCACACAATTAACAACAAGTGATGTTGGTACGGGGGCAACTGCTTCGGAAACTACTAGTTCATCAGACTCTGATAGTTCCTCTACAGATGATAATACAACAGTAGATAATAATTCTGGAACTGATAATAGCTCTGAATTATTAATGAATACTTTAGATGCGAGTCTTCCTCCTTCTGATAACTTTGATCTTTCAACTTGGAACCTAAGTGTGCCTATTAACAACGGTAGTGGTATTGCTACTACTATTCCTGTTGATAAATTAATCGAAGGTTATGAGCTAACAGATGAAGATGGTAAAGACTATTTCTGGACCAACACTAGCGATGGTGGCATGGTATTCAGGGATTACGTTGGAGGTTATAAAACATCAACAGGCACTTCTTATTCTCGTACTGAATTGCGTGAAATGTTGCGTGGGGTAGATGATGAGATTGATACTAAAGGTGTAAATAAAAACAACTGGGTATTTAGTAATGCGCCAGATGAGCAACAAGCTTTAGCTGGCGGTGTCGATGGTAAAATGGTTGCTACAGTTGCCGTTAACCATGTAACAAGTACTGGTGATAGCAGTCAACAAGGACGTGTTATTGTCGGTCAGATCCATGCTGCCAGTGATGAACCACTTCGCCTTTACTATCGTTTATTACCAGGACACACTAAAGGTTCAATTTACTTTGCTCACGAGCCAAGTAATGGTAACGATGAAGAATGGTATGAGATGATTGGTTCAAGAAGCACCTCTGCTGACGAGCCTGAAGATGGTGTAGAGCTTGATGAAAAGTTCTCTTATGAAATTGATGTTCAAGGAACAACAATGGTAATAAGCATCATGCGAGAAGGTAAAGACACTATTAGTCAAGAAGTTGATATGAGTGATAGTGGTTATGATGGTTACTATGTTGATAGTGATGGTGATACTCAAGAAGATTACATGTACTTCAAAGCCGGTGTTTATAACCAAAATAAATCTGGTGATGAATCTGACTATGTGCAAGCAACATTTTATTACTTAAGCAAAACACATAATTAATTTTTAAATTAATCAGGTGTTAATTTGAGGTCTACCATGTTTAAAACTGGTAGGCCTTTTTTATTCATAAAAATGTTAATTCACTTATACCAATTGTATTAAGTATGTGATCTAAGTTTTACCCAGAGAA
>JAOFNL010000163.1 GCA_028041985.1 Psychromonas sp.
GTCAGTGGATATATCGAAACACTTCCACCTGAAGGCGAAGTAAAGCTAGAAGGTGCTGATGCAACGCATGCTTGGTTCGCTGTTTATGTGCCTGATTATGGCTGGGTTGATTTTGACCCTACTAATAATGTAATACCGATAGATCAGCACATAACCTTAGCAGTTGGACGCGACTTTTCAGATGTCACTCCACTGAAAGGGGTAGTGTTTGGTGGTGGATCTCAAGTATTAGATGTAGCTGTGGATATGATTCGACTAGATTAGTGTAGTTTTTACGACGACATATTAAAATATGAGTTAATGACAAGGCGGTAAGTGTATGCAAATTGATTGGAAGGCGTATCAAACGAATGGATTTTTTGATGAATTAATTGACTCTAAAGGAAATGTCCGTTCCCACGGCAAGCAGTTAGCTCAGTTCTTTTCTAACTTATCAGCAGAAGAGCTAAAAAAAGCAAGAGCGGTTGCAGACTTAGCCATCAAAGAGATGGGGATTAGTTTCACCGTTTACAACGAAGGCAACATGATCGATAGGGCTTGGCCTTTTGATATTATTCCTCGCACCATTGGTAAAAAAGAGTGGCAAGGTATAGAAGTTGGATTGAAGCAACGCGTTGAAGCGTTAAACCTATTTATTGATGACTTATACCACGACCAAAAAATTATAAAAGATGGTGTATTTCCAAAAGGTTTATTAGAAAAGTCTGTTAACTTCCGTAAGCAATGTGTTGGTATTAATCCTCCTAATAAAATATGGGCTCATATTTGTGGTTCAGATTTAGTTCGAGATGGTAGCGGTACTATGTATGTGCTTGAGGATAACCTTCGTGTACCTTCTGGTGTTTCATATATGCTTGAAAATCGCTCGGTAATGAAGCGTGTTTTTCCTGAACTATTTGAACAAGTGTCTATTTTACCTGTCGACGATTACCCTTCTCAACTATTCGATATGTTGTCTGCCATGTCTCCTCGCCCTCAAGACAAACCTGAAGTGGTGGTATTAACACCGGGTGTCTTTAACTCAGCTTATTTTGAACATTGTTACCTTGCTCAAGAAATGGGTTGTGAACTAGTAGAGGGGCGTGATTTAGTCGTTGAAAAAGATGACTGTGTTTATATGAGAACAATCACAGGTTTGCAACGTGTAGATGTTATTTACCGTCGAATCGATGACCTCTTCTTAGACCCTGAAGCATTCTTGCCTGAATCACAGTTAGGTGTTCCGGGATTAATGCGTGCTTGGTCTAAAGGTAATGTAGCCTTGGTTAATGCACCGGGTGCAGGCGTTGCTGATGACAAAGTGGTTTATGCCTATGTCCCTGATATGATTAAATATTATTTAGGCGAAGAAGCAAAATTAGATAACGTGCCTACCTTTAAATGTATGGATCCAAAAGAATGTGATCATGTTATTAAAAATATCGATAAGTTAGTGGTTAAACCTGCTAATGAATCAGGTGGATATGGCCTATTGATTGGTCCTAAATCCACTAAAAAAGAACAACAAGCGACGATTGCACAAATCAAAGCCGATCCTCGTAACTGGGTGGCTCAACCTACTTTAGATTTATCAACCGTGCCTACTTTAGAATCAGATGGTATTACCCCAGATGGTCGTCATGCAGATTTAAGACCGTTTATTTTATCATCAGGTAAAGATGCGCAAGTAACGACAGGTGGATTAACCCGTGTTGCTATGGTGAAAGGGTCGTTAGTGGTGAATTCATCACAGGGTGGTGGTAGTAAAGATACATGGATCGTAGACGAGGAGGATAAATAATATGTTATCAAGAGTCGGTGAAACTTTATATTGGATGTCTCGCTACATTGAACGTGCAGAAAATGTTGCTCGCTTAATTAATGTGAATAATATGTTAATGATGGACTTACCTAAAGGGGTAAGTGCAGGTTGGGAGCCATTAGTTGATATTATTGGTGCGCGTAAAGCATACCAAGAAACACATACAGATTTTTCTGAGGCAAAAGCATTACGATATTTGTTAGTAGGTAAGGATAATTTTTCTTCTATTTTAAACTCTATTATCTCAGCAAGAGAAAGCGCACGCACTATACGAGATGTGATCCCAAGAGATGTATGGGAAGAGATAAATACCTTATATTATTATGTTAAAGACAATCAAAATGAAGGGTTAAGTAAGCGAGGTCGTTTTGCTTATTTAAAAACCATCATTAATGCTGCACATCAAATATTTGGCACATTAGATGCAACCATTAATCATGATGTAGGATTCACCTTTATTCGACTTGGCTTGATGATTGAACGTGCGGATATGACATCACGTATATTGGATATTCGTTCAGCGTCGTTGATTGAGTTTGAGGGTGAAGATCAAGCTAAACCCTTTGAAAATATTCAATGGATTAGTTTATTGCGCTCCATGAGTGCTTATCAGATGTATCGCCAAGAGATGGGCGTGCGTGTTCAACGTGTAGATGTTATGGAGTTTGTGGTGCAGGGGGATATATTCCCAAGGTCGATTATGTATTGCTTAATGCAAGTTAAGTCTTTGATTTCACCTTTGCCAAATTCTGCAGAAATAATTGTTTCTATCGATAAAACGATTGAAGAATTAAAAGCAAAAGATGTACGCGATCTGAAAGCCGGCAATTTACATGACTATATGGATGAAATCCAAATTAAGTTAGCGGGTATTCACAATAATTTAGCTGAGCTTTATTTTTTAAAGCCAGCCGAATAAATAGTCTGAGAAGTGAGCTAGCTTAGTGCGCTCACTTCTCCTTTTTTAAAGCAACTTATACCATTCCGCCTAACAATCTGATCATTATTGCTCGTTAAAAAAGGTAATAAATCTTCCACTCTTCAATCATGGTTTCACTTCAAATACCCTTACGAGGTATTTCTTTAATAATGTTAGTTTGCTCTAATTCATTATTTATTCTTTAAGTGTATTTTCTCTAATTGGTAGAAAAAAGATTGATGGAATTGTTCAAGGATAGATTATGAAGCATTTAAAACTTTGTATGTTATTTGCATTTGTCATTCTAGCTACAGGGTGTGGCGGTAGTGACAAGTCAGAAACTCAGCCTATTACAGATGAAGACACAACTGGTGTTGATTCAGGTGCTGGTTCAGGTACAGATCCCGAAGAAAGTACTGATGATAATAATGGCTCTGGCACAGAGCCCGAAGAAGACACTGACGGAAATAATGAATCTGGCATTGATCCCGAAGAAAGTACTGACGGTAATAATGGCTCTGGCACAGATCCCGAAGAAGACACTGACGGTAATAATGACTCTGAAGTAGATCCAGTGGATCCGGTTTCCATTGAGCTTGGTTCTCGTGCTGAATGGTTAAGTGGTAGCTGGGGAGTCGCCTGGTTACCTGAATATTTTGAGAATGGTGGAATTGAAGGTATTTCTATCCAACCATTTTTAGATCAAATGGCAGATTTTAAAACCCTAGATTTTATTCAAGTTAAACTTAACGATGGTTATATTTATAGCCCTGTTCATACTGCCCCGCATAAATTGTTAGAAAGTTTTTGGTATGACGACGGTATTGACCGCGATGAAAGTGGTGAACCATTACAAAATCTCGTCGTTCCTCGTTGGGGCGATTTAAGTAGTGACGAGCCTGAATCAGATCAACTTAAAGAATGGTTAGTTAGTATCAAAGCGATGGGTTTCAAAACGCAAATTTATATGAATACCGGCAATATGGTACGTGACACCATTCCAGGTACTTTTCCTGACGTGCAGACGCGCTGGATGGAGTGGTGTGATACCAATACTGAAGCGCAAGCGTTTCTCAATAGTGAAACATACAGAACAGCCGCATATGATGCAGAAACAGGCGAGTATACTGATACGAGCTTTACTGAGCGTGCTTATATGTTTTGTTATTTAGAATTTGTGTTAAAAGATTATGCGGTGCGTTATGGCGATTTGATAGATGCTTGGGTGTTTGATAATCCCGGCATGATCAGTGGTAAAGGTGATAATCCAGATAATGGTTTATTAGAAGACCAGCGTATTTATGAAGCCTTTGCAGAATCTGTTCATGCGGGAAACCCTTATGCTGCACTCGCTT
>JAOFNL010000164.1 GCA_028041985.1 Psychromonas sp.
GTCATTATTTAAGGGATAAAAATGAGTGAATTAGAATCGATCATTTGGCACGTCTTAGGTTACATGGCAATGCCTACAATATTCGTCGCGGGTTTTGTTGGTGTTTTTTTTGTTGCTGTTGGCATATTGAAATTGACGGGTGATACACCGGTTGCCCCAATAGAAGATTAATCACAAAATGAAAAAGCCAGTAATAACAGTTCTATGGGAATTGTTAATTATTTGTTAAACTCCATGCTGTATAGTGTTGGAGTTTTTTTTTGCTCAGGAGAAATGATTTATGCAGATATATATAATGCGCCATGGGCAAGCTGAAATGATGGCGTATTCAGATGCTGAACGTAACTTGACCGAAGTTGGACGTGAAGAGACTGAATTAATGGCTAAATATCTTGTTAAAGAAAAGGTTAAATTAGATGCTGTTCTCATCAGCCCTTATGTCAGAGCACAACAAACATGGGAATCTGTTAGCCCTTTTTTTGAAGGGGTTGATAATATTCAAACCTTATCTTTCTTAACTCCCGCTGGAAGTGCGCGTGAAGCGGTGGATGAATTATTAGCTTTGCAAGCTCAAGGAGTTAAATCGGTATTAATTGTTTCGCATTTGCCTTTAGTTGGATACATAGTTGGTGAACTTGCACCTGCTGCTGGCGTACCTGCTTTTTCGCCCTCAGCAATCGGACATGTTTCATTAAACGAAGAAGATGGTTTTGCAGAACTATTAAGCTTAACGACCGTTTCTCAAGTTAGAGTTTAATATTATTAGTCCTGCTTTAATAAAGTGGCGGTATGTTATTTATGATAGATAGTGAAGCGATAGTTCGAAATCAACGAGAGTGTTTTGCCGTTAATCAGAACCGTTCTTTTGCTGAACGTCAGCAACAACTTCGCCTATTAAAAGCTGCTATTTTAGCTCATGAAAACGCATTAAGTGAGGCGTTAGCGCTAGACCTAGGCAAGCCTCAGTTTGAATCTTACATGACTGAAATAGGTTTTGTATTACATGAGTTAACTGCAACGATTAAACAGCTTAAAAGCTGGATGAAACCTAAAAAAGTATCTACGCCTTTATTATCTCAACCTGCTGTCAGTCACATTCATGCCTCGCCATTAGGCGTTTGTTTAATTATTTCTCCGTTCAATTATCCTGTCGCTTTGTGTTTTTCTCCCTTAATTGCGGCAATTGCAGCAGGGAACTGCTGTGTAATAAAAACATCAGAATTAACCCCGAATGTCAGTATTGTATTAAAACAATTAATTGCCTCAGTTTTTCCTCCTGAATATGTGAATTGTATAAATGGGGGAGTTGAAGAGGTGAGCGCATTATTAGCTCAAAAATTTGACCATATTTTTTTCACTGGTAGTAGTGAAGTGGGTAAATTAGTGATGCAGCAAGCGGCTAAACATTTAACTCCAGTGACATTAGAGCTTGGGGGGAAAAGCCCATGTATTGTGTGTGCGGATGCAAATATTGATATAGCAGTGAAACGAATTGTATATGGAAAAATGTTAAATGCAGGTCAAACTTGTGTTGCTCCGGATTATCTACTAGTTGATGATGCAATTAAAGAGCAGTTTTTGCGGAAACTTACACAGCGTATTACTGAGTTATATGGTGCAGATGCGCAACTAAGTAAAGACTTTGGGCGCATGGTCAATGAACGACATACACAACGAATTAGTGAATTAATTGACGCTGACAAAGTGATACTGGGCGGGCAAGTTGATATAGAAAATCGCTATATCGCACCTACTGTTATGGACAATGTAAAACTTTCTGATCCCATTATGCAACAAGAAGTATTTGGTCCGGTATTACCTGTTTTAGGATTTTCAGAATTATCACAAGTATTAGACATCATTCAACAATTACCTGCTCATCCACTTTCAGCTTATATTTTTAGTGGTAATAAAACCACTCAACACTTATTAGTCTCGAAAATTCAAGCAGGTGGTATTGCGATTAATCATTGTATTCAGCATTTAGTGAATCCAAATTTACCATTTGGTGGAGTGGGTTTGAGTGGTATTGGCAGTTATCATGGTAAACATGGTTTTGATCGTTTCTCACATCAAAAAAGCGTTTATAAAGCGGCGACTTGGTTTGATTTAGCACTAATATATCCTCCCTATAAAAACAAATTAACCTTACTTAAAAAAATACTTAAATAGTACAATTTAATCTATTTTCATTTACTCGTTTTGTATTCAATAAAGCAATTTCTTCCTGATCTTTTGGCTTGATAAAGCGCATCATCAGCATATTTTACTATTTGGTTTTTTGTTATCTCTTGATCTATTCCTGCTAAATAAAAACCTATTGAGCAAGTCACATAAGTGCCTGCGCTACCTTTGTTATGTGTAATGTTCGCAGAAGTCCATTGTTCGATTATTTTGTTTGCTAATGTAATGCATTGTGCTTGGTCAACTTGAGTGGTCACCACCACAAATTCTTCACCACCATACCGGGCGATAATGTCACTGTTTCGTCTAAATACGTCGGCCAAATTATTCGCTTGAAGTTGAATTATTTTATCGCCTTCGATATGTCCATAACCATCGTTATAATCTTTAAAATAGTCAATGTCGATGATAAATACGGCGAGTGAAAAGGCGGTTCGTTGTCTCAACGCGATTAATTCTGAAAAACGAGACTCATAGGTTCTTCTATTATAAATATCTGTTAAATAGTCTATTTCATTTAATTTTTCGAGATTGTTATTTGCAGCTGAAAGCTTCTTAAATGCCGTTTCAATTTGTTTTACTCCTATTAAAGCAATCAAAGAACCCATAGCAACAAAACCAAAGTTAATGAAAGAGTGATCTCCGTAAATAAGGTAATGGAAGGATAAAATTGAAAAACCTAGTACGACTAAGAAAGTAAAAAACAAGGCGTATTGGAATGACTGCCTGAATATAAATAGTGTAAATAAGGTATATAACAAGGTGCCTTCATAGGGAAAAATAAATTGAGCTTGTTGCCATGAAATAATGATCAGCCAGTAATTTGCATAAACAATCGCTAACATAATAAGGAACAGTGCTTTTTGATAATTTTTCAAAAAAAGTGGATGGAAAGTCCCTGCTAAAAATAGAATACATAGTGGCACTTGCATACCTAAACGAGATATTGCGTATTCACTGATCAAGTTTTTGGGGAGTAATGCAATATCAGCAAACATAAAAGTAACGATCAATATTATGCCCAAAACAATCAATAATCTGATTGCCTTTAATGACAATGAGTTTTGATTTGTTGTTTGTTGATAATGAAGATTCAATTATCTAATTCCTATTTTTAATCCAGATTTAATTTGATAAATATAGCACTGAATATAGTTAATATTTTTTATTGTTATACCCGTTACCATCCAATGTACAAAACTCAGCAAGTGGTGAAGTGAGCTGGTTCTAGGAAGAAAGAGGAATAACTAACGGGTTAAATCGACACTGTCTAACAAGGAAAATGTTTGATTCAATACTTGCTCTCTGGGTCGTTAGCTTGCAAACCAACGCTGCGTAGCAAGCTTCGATAAGGACTCGTTATTGCCATCATGCGCCTTGATTTGGAGTCCAAGCTAATATCAATCACGTTAATTAACTGATCTATTTTACTTGTTAAAATAACTTATTTCTTCGTTGTAAGTTTCGTAAAGGGAACAAATATTTATCTCAACTTACGCCTTAAACTAAGCCATTTTCCTGCGTAAAATTTAGCTAACTTATTTTGGAAAATAACATGTAGCTCAGCCACCTAATTGCATTCTGCGCCGCCATTCAATTACATACAACTTTGCCACTTTAAAAGCTACAATAAGCCGAAAGCAGTCATTGACATTACTATTGTTAGTGACAGATCAAAGTCTTTTGCGGACATTAAATAAGTTGCTTCTCTATCTCGCAAAGGGGCACAAACCTAGATAGAAAATTTGTCCTGTTTATAGGCTATATCGTTTTGCTCGAATTACATCTCGAAGAGATTGTAAAAAAGGTGATTTGATGATCGTAAAAACACCTTATAATAACTGATCATTTCGTAATCATTCGATTTGTAAGGTTTATTTT